>JAFXIL010000194.1 GCA_017563185.1 Kiritimatiellia bacterium
CCATGCCCATCGGGACGGGGATTGCTGTCGCTGCTGAAGTCTTGGAGTTTGGGAGTTAAGGAGCGGAAAGGGTCTGTGTACGGCAGGAGGTCGGATGCGTCCCGCATCCGACACGGCGAGACGGGACATCTCGCTGGTCCGCGAGGATCGGAACCCGGATACGGCCAGTGGAATTGTGGTATAATATCCGGCATGAGGAAACTGCGCGAGAAAAGGCACGACAGGGTGTATCACTTGATAAGCCGGATTGCCCACAGGTCGTTTAGCCTGGATGCCGGCGAGCGCGACAGGTGGCACATGCGGCCCATCGAGCTTCGCGGCATGCCGGGGATCGCAGGCCGTTCGTACTTCACGATTCGCTATCTCTCGCCGCTGGCGAAGGCAGGCTACGTCGAGCTGGTTGACGGCGGGAACAAGTCGCCATGCCGCAGCGCCTACCGGCTGGCGAGGAAGGGGAGGGAGTTTGCGAAATGGCACTGACCGTATCACATCGACCGTATCACAAGGTTCTGACCCTCGCGCCCTCCACGCCGTTCCACGTCGCCGTGAAACTTCCGGCGGGATGGGCGGGGCGCGAGATCGCCATTACGCGCAAGCAAGTGGACGACGACGCCAACTGGTTCGACGAATGGCGGGCGGAGCGCTCGAAGCGCAAGATCGGCAACGACCGTTTCGGCTGGTCGCCGGACGGCCCGGCGCCGATGCAGGAACGCATCGGGCTGAAATCGAAGGCGGACAGGGAGCTTTTCCAGAAGGAGATCGAGCCGAAGCTGCGCGCGCGCGCCCGGCTCGGAAGCCGCACGGAGCGGACACGGGCGCCGGACGGCGCGCTGTTCTTCGACTGTGCGCTGCCGGACAACGCCGTCCTGTTCATCGAGCTGTCCATGCCCTAGGAACCGGACGTGGCCGCGCAGATGCATACGAATTTTCGCATCGGCGTGCTGGTGGAGCGCCAGCGCGCGTACGGTCGACGACTCTGCGAGGGTGCGGCGTCATTTGCGTGCGAACACCAAGAGATGTCGCTGGGCATGCTGGAGTGGCGCGATCTGGACAGCGCCCGGAACCTGTCGGGATACGATGCGTTCATCGCCCGCGTGCTGGACGACCACATGGAGAATGTCCTGAGGCGTACGCGGAAACCGGTCGTCGACGTGTTCTACGGAAAGGTCCGTCCGGGATTCGGCGTGGCAGACCTCGACAACGTTGCAGCCGGGAATCTCGCCGCCGAGCATTTCCTCTCGCGCGGGTTCCGGGAATTCGCCTACTGCGGCTACGAGGGCGTCAACTTTTCCGATGTGAGGCGAACGACGTTCGTCCGGGCCGTCGAGCGGGCCGGATACGCCTGCCACGTGTTCACGTATCGCGGGCGCGGCGACGACTACTTCAACGACAACATCATCAGGGGCGAGCGGTACGCGCCGCCGGCCGGCGAGGCGCGGGCGATCCGGAACTGGCTCTGCGGGCTGCCCAAGCCCGCCGCCGTGTTCTGCTCGCACGATCTGCGCGCGCACCAGGTGCTGACGCTCTGCCGGGAGGCGGAGATTCCCGTGCCGAAGGAAGTCGCCATCCTCGGCGTGGACAACGACGCGATCCTCTGCGGCTTCACGACGCCGACGATTTCCAGCATCGACCCGAACGGATTCGAGACGGGGCGCGAGGCGGTTCGGATCGCGTGGAAGATGCTGTGCAGCCAGGAGGCGCGGGCCAACCCTCCGCGTTCGTTCGCAAAGCCTCTGCGGCTGATCGTTCGCGGATCGTCGGAGGTCTATCCAATCGACCCTCCCTGGCTCTCTGACGCGCTCGTCTACATAGGCCGCGAAGCCGCAAAGGGAATCTCGGCCGCAGACGTCTTTGCGCATGTCGGCCTGTCGCACACGACAGTCGGATCGACTTTCCGCAGCAAACTCGGCATCTCGGTGCAGGACGCGTTGTCCAGGGCGCGCATGGACGAAGCCCGCCGGATGCTTGAATGCGGCCTGTCCATCGCCGATGCCGCGCGGAAATCCGGATTCTCGTCAGTGCAGTATTTCTGCCGTGCATTCAAGGCGGAACATGGAATGCCGCCAGCGGCCTGGCAGAAAACGAAGGGCCGGTGAACCTCCGGGCTTTCCGGCGGCGGCGTTGGCTTCTGCCAAAAGTGCAACCGATATTGCAAATTATGCAATATGCCTCACGGAAGCATTTTGCTATACTGTTGCCGTGCCACTGCGGGTTCCGTCAGGCCGTGCGGACTGGCTCGCGGATGGCGCGAGAGGTAAACTTGTTTGATGACATGAGGCATACCATGAAGATTGGCACGATTCTTGTGATTGCGGCGCTTGCGTCGGCCCCTGCGATGGAGTTGGCGGCGGCGGACGCATCGGTTTACATCCGTCGCGGCCTGGTGGCGCAGTACGACGGCATCGACAACGCCGGGCTCGGCCTGCACGACAACGCCGCCACCTCCTGGTGCGACCTGAGCGGCAACGGGCTGCACGCCGCCAAGAACGCGCGCACGGACATCGTGTGGTTCGACAAGGGGTGGACGTACCTCAACACAGAAAAGGTGAACGGAGTCGCGCCGTTCGTGCTGCCCGACTCCTCTCCTGTCAACGCCGCAGTCAACTCCAAGACGTTCTCCGTGGACTTCGCCGTCTCGCCGGCGGACTATCCCGCCGGCAACACCCGCTGCTACGTCTATCTCGCAAACATCTCCAACACCTTCAAGGGGCTGGCCCTCGAGCAGAATGGAACGCTCAACCCAACACAAGCGGGCATCTGGCGCGACAACACGGAATACGTGAGTTCTTCGTTCGCCGTGGCCGTCGGCGACCAGCTGACGATCGCCTTCACCTCCACGCCGACGAGCCACGTGTTCTACAGGAACGGCGCATTCGGTTCCGAAAGCACGGCGCAGGACGGAATGTCAGTCACCACTGCCGGTTTCGTGATTGGCGGCGACCGTGTCTCCAACCGCGACTTCACCTACCGGGGATCGTTCCACGCCGTGCGTCTCTACAGCTGCAGGCTCACGGCGGACGAGGTCAAGATCAACGCCGCGCTCGACGCCGTCCGCTTTTTCGGAAAGTCCATCGCCGAGGCGAACGCGGACATGCCGGCGGGATGGAGTCTGGTCGAAGGCCCGTATCTGCAGTGCGAACGGGCCGGAGATTTCGCCTACGACGGGAAGGACAATCTCGTCGAAGAGGATCGCCAGCTTCTGACAGGCTCGGAGCAGACGCTCTCCATACTGGCCGACGGTACGACGCTGCCGCCCGCCATCGTCCTGAAGGCCGGGCTCTCGGTGACGGGCAGGCTGAAGATCGCGCTGCCGACTGTGATCGACAACGGCACGTACGTCTTGATCGACGCCTCCGGCGAGGCCGGAATCGAATTGGCCAACGGCGCGACGATCGAGCTGGCGGAAGGATCGTCCGAAGTCGCGGGCCAGACGCGCCGTCTGTCGGTCACAGAGGACAGGGCCGTGCTGGAGGTGCGATCCGCCGGCGAGACCGTGGTGATCGACGACGGGCAAATCCATGAATACACGTCGCCTGTCTCGTCGGACGAAATTTCCTCCTTCCGGCTTGTCTCCGGCACGTTGCGGGCCGGTGCGGAGAACGTGGTACCCGAAGACGTCGTCCTCGCGTTCATGGGAGGCTCCTATGCGCCTTTCGGGCCGAAATTCACCGCCCGGCTCGACGGGACTGCGGGAAACATGGCGTTCGTCTCCGGCTATCCGATCGGCCTATCGGCGATTTCGCGCGATCTGGCTGTAGTCGCCGGGGACGACGAGGAACTGGCCGTTTCGCTCGGCGGTGACCTGCCTTCGAAGCTGCTGCTGAACGACGTTGGCGCAGACCATCGCCTTACGGTGTCGAACGCCGTGTCGTTTGCGGGGGCGGGCGGCGTGGAGGTGCGTTCCGCCGAGGCCTGCGCGGACGTCGTCTTCGCGAAGAAGCTGTCCTCGACCGGAAACTTCGACAAGACCGGCGCCGGCACGCTGCGGCTGCGCCAGGGACAGACGGCCCAGACGGTCGCGGTGCAGAAGGGTACCGTGATCTACGGCGGAGACGGAGAGGAGACTTCGACGCTGGCGGAACTGTGGTCGGGGGCGACAGACGCGGACGCCGCGAGGGTCTCCATCGAATCTGGCAGCATTGCCGTGGGCGGCAACGTCTTCGCAACGCGGGCGGGAACGATCGGCCAGTCCGGCGGCAGCGTGACGCTCGGCGGTTCCCTGCATGTCGGCTACGAGGGAACGGGCGGCGTGTACAACTTCACCGGCGGCACGATGACGATCCCGGCGACGCGGTGGTTTGAGGTCAATGTCGGCAACAAGGCCGGATCGCATGGCGTCTTCAACGTCAGCGGCAGCGCCGAACTCAACGACGCGGGAAATCTGCAGGTCGGCCTCTACGGCAGCGGCGTGCTCAACCAGTCCGGCGGAACCGTCACGGTAGGCGCGTGGCCGTCGGTCGGGCGCTATGCGGGTTCGACCGGCGTGTACAACCTCACTGGCGGACTGCTGCGTGCGGGCCTTGGCGTGATGGTGGGAGAAGAAGGTGCGGGCACGATGAACGTCTCCGGCGCGGGATGCGTGGAGACTGCGGGGCCGTTCGTGATTGGCAATGCCGCCACGGCCAGCGGCGAGGTGAACCTCTTCGACGGCGGACGAATCGTCGCATCCAGCGTGGAAACGCGCAATGCGCCGAAGCGCTCCAGGCTCAACGTGGACGGAGGCGTCATCGCGGCATACGGTTCGGGGCAGACCCTGACCGACTTCCTGACGGTGCCTTTTCTGAAGGTGGGCCCGAAGGGCATGACGATCGACACAGGCGACAACGCCGTTTCCATTGGCGAGGCGTTCCTGGCGATGACGGCGGAAGGGCCGGTGGTCAAGTCCGGAACCGGCGTCTTGACGGTGCCGGCCGCGTCACCTGCCCCCGTCAAGGTGCTGCAGGGCACGCTGCAGCTCGCCGACGGCGAGCTGCCGGCGGGTGCGGGCTATCTGGGAGAAAGCGCGCTGCTGCACCGCTGGAGCTTCAACGGCGACGCGCGGGATTCCGTTGGCGGAACATCGGGAATTCTCCAGGGCGCGGCTTCGTGGGACGATGAGGCGAATCCCCGCGCCGTCGTGCTTTCCGGCGGCGCCTACGGTACGAGCTGCGTGAACCTCGGCGCGAACCTGCTGCCGGCGGAGCCATGCGCAATCATGGTCGAAATCTGGGGCACGGTGCACGCCCCGCAGAACTACTCCCGCGTGTTCAGCATCGGCACGGGCGAGAACGATCAGTTCACGATCACCTGGTGCGCGGGGTTCGACACCACGAAGATGGTGCCGTGTCTGGTGAAGGGCGGCCAAGTAATGTACAATAAGACCGTCTCGACGGGCGAACTTAAAAGCCGGCGCCTGTACATCACCCTTGCCGCGGCGCCGCAGGCAAACGGCACGTCGCATATCGGTTGGACGGTTCGCGACCTCGACACATGGGAGCAGCTCGCCAACGGGTACGGCCCGACGACTGCGGCATGGACGCCGGCGGATCTCGCGTCCGGTGAGATGTTGCTGGGCCGCTCGCACAACAGCTTGGACGGTGACGCATCCGCCACCTACGACGAGGTGCGCATCTGGAAGGGCCTGCTGCCGGCCGCGCAGCTCGCGCGCAGCGCGTGGCTGGGCCCGAACGCTCTGCCGACGGTGCCGTCCGAAAAGAGATTCCCCGAAATCGACGTGGCCGCCGGGGCTGCGGTCTCGGTTGGCGCACACAGCGTGACGGCAGGAACCGTGCGAGGTTCCGGCACGCTTGCGGGAAGCGGCTCGCTCGCCGTAGAGAAACTTGACGTCGCGGCGGACGCGATCGGCACGTTGGCGGTGAATGTGCCGCTGGCGGTCGAGGAGTGGCTGCTGGACGTGGCGCCGGGCGGCGCGTGCGACAGGATCGAGGGCGACTGCGCGCTTGACGCGTCGCGCCTCGTGGTCAGCGTGCGCAGCCCCGGCAAGCTGGCAGGCTCGTACACCATTGCGGATGTCGGGTCGGTTGCCGGGAGCCCGAAGCTCGCGGAGGGACTGAAGAGGTGGCGCCTGACGGTCGAAGACGGTCGGAGGATCGTGCTTTCGCACAAGGGAACGTCCATCTTCATACGGTAGCGAAATTAGAAAAGGAGAGAATGAAATGAAGAAGTCTGTATTCGCGTTGTTCCTGGCTGCGGCGGCGCCGCTGTGCGCGGAGCTTCTGCCGGCCGAGATCGGGCTTGGATGGGAGAACGGCTGGGTGCGCGAATGGCGGCGCGGCGTGCCGGGGCTCGAGGTGAGCGATTTCACGTCGCCGGCGCCGGGCGGACTCGTGAAGGTCGTGCGGCGCTGGAAGTGGACGGGCACGGCGCCGCTCCACGAGGTGACGTTGAGCGTGCGCTACAGGATGAAGGGCGCCCCGGCGGCGCTCAAGCCGTTCATCCCGGGCGTGCTGGTGTACGGCAATCCGTCGAACAAGGGGCGCAACGACGGGCGCGTGCCCACGTACTTCGGCGAAAAGGGCGAGTTCGCGATATTCGAGGAGCACCGCCTGCCGATGCCCTTCGTGATGCTGGAGGACGCGAAGGGCGGCGCGTTCGCGGCGCTGCACACGCTTCCCTCGCCCGTGCGCGGGGCGGTGCGCGGCGACCAGTGGTGGAGCGCCGGCGTGGAGGCGCGCGAAGACGGTGCGGACATCGTGCTTCTCTCCGGGCCGATCGGATACAACCGCCGCCGGTCGCTCGTCAAGTCGCGTCCGTACCGCTGGGGCGACCCCTGGGGCGACACGTACATCACCCTGCGGCCGGGGCAGAAGATCGAGAAGACGTTCTGGATCCAGACGGGCCACGCGACGCCGGAGGCGTTCGGTTTCGAGAAGGGCGTGGCGGCGTCGCTCGACCTGTTCCGCCCGGAGACGACGGCCGCGCGCCATGCGTCCGTGCCGGAGATCCTGAAGGCCAAGCGCGGCTATCTGCTGAAGAGCAGGTGGATCGACGAGGCGGGCGGGTGCGGCCTGAACCAGTACGACCCGCGCTTTTTCGCGACGAAGGGGGCGAAGGCGGTACATCTCGGATGGACGGGAGGGGGCGAGTCGTCCCTCTACGCGCTCGCGGTGCTGAATCTCGGCGAGGGGGACAGGGCGAAGGCGCAGCGCGCGCTCGACTTCATCTGCGACAAGTTCGGCCCCACCGTCCGCAAGGGGCTGGGCACGTTCAAGCTCGAATGGGACTTCCGCAGGAACAGGTTCTTCCACGAGGGCGACGCCGTCTCGTGCGGGCAGGCGCTCTATTCGATGCTGAAGGCTGTGCGCTTCGCGGAGAGGGAGACGTGCGGACTCAACCCGGCCAAGTGGAGGGAATTCACGCGGCATACGGCGCACGAGATGGCGGTGGGGCTTCTGAAGGACGACTGGTACGCGCCCAAGTCGTCCGGCGCCGCCTTTCTGATCGCGCCGCTCGTGCTCGCCTCCGAGATGTACGCGATGCCCGAGTGCTTCGCGGCCGCGCAGAAGCTGGCGGACTTCTACGAGGCGCGCTACACGGGCTACGACTGCGTGTACTGGGGCGGCTCCCTCGACGCGTCGTGCGAGGACAAGGAAGGGGCGATGGCGGCGTTCCAGGGCTACGTGGCGATGCTCCGCCACGCCATCGCCGCAAAGGACGCCGCGGCCGAGAGGAAGTACGACCGCCTCGCCCGCCATGCGATGAACATGTACCTCTCGTACCTGGTGGTGTGGGACATCCCGATGCCGCCGGGTCCTCTTGCCGACGCCGGGTTCAAATCGACGGGCTGGACAGTGGTCTCGGCGCAGAACCAGTGCCTCGACGTGTTCGCCCTGCTCACCCTGCCCGAACTGTGGTGGATGGGGTGCCGCCTCGGCGACGAACGGCTCAAAGGACTCGTTCCGCTCATGTTCCGCTCGTCGTTCCAGCTGGCCGACCATGAAGGCAACTCGGGCGAGCAGATTCTGCACACGAACTACCGGCACATGTGGGACGATGGCAAGCTCATCGGCGACCGCGGCGACGCGCGCGACTTCCGTGGATGCTACGACCCGTGGAATCCCATCTGGTTGACGGGGCACTTCCTTTGCGCGGCGGCGGACCTCCGCGAAATGGGCGTGGCGGAATTCACGACTAGCGCTGCGGTGCTGCGGGAACGTGACGGTACAGAATAGTAAACACATCTGTCCGTTTGGCTCCATGAAAAAACTTTCGCGATTTTTCACGCTGTACGGAAATTTGTGATATAATTACGCCGTCGTTGCTTCAAGAGGTTATGTCCTCGAGCGAAAAATCGGAATGAAACGACAAGGCGAAACGTACGCATAACGAAGCACGAAAGGTGGTCAAGACCGTCGCCCGAAAGGCGAGGGCGGGGCCGGCGGCCGGGGCGCTCACCTGTTCAGCAGCAGCGCCCTGGCCAGCGACGCAAGCATCCTCTCCGGCGTGCGCCCCTCGACGCGGGCGACGAACGCCACTTCGCTTGAGCCGGCGCGGTAGAACATGGCGCGGCCCTTGTGCACGTCGAGGCGGGAGATGCCAGCCTGGGCGCAGAGGACGCGGAATTCGGCGAGTTTCACGAGGCGGCTTGCGGCCTTGGGCAGCTTGCCGTAGCGGTCGGCCAGTTCGTCGCGAAGCTTTCGCACGGAGGGAATGGTGGCGGTCTCGGCGAGACGGCGGTGGAAGTCCATGCGTTGAGCCTCCTCTTCCACGTAGTCGTACGGCAGGCATGCGCCGATGTCGTCGAGGTCGGCCGAGCCCGGGGAGTAGTCGAGGAAGTCTATGTTCAACGTCACGTTCACTATGTCGGGCACGTCGTCGCCCTTGAGACGGGCTATTGTGCGCTGCAGAAGCTGGCAGTAGAGCTGGAAGCCGACGGCGGCGATGTGGCCGCTCTGGGCGCTGCCGAGCAGGTTCCCGGCGCCGCGCAGTTCGAGGTCACGCATGGCGATGTTGAAGCCAGCGCCGAGGCCGGCATGCTTCTTGAGGGCGTCGAGGCGCTCGCGCGCCTCTGAGTCCACGTTGCCGGATGCGGGCAGAAGGAAGTATGCGTAGCCCTGGCGCGACGACCGGCCCACGCGGCCGCGCAGCTGATAGAGCTCGGCGATGCCGAATGTGTCGGCTCGGTCCACCAGGATTGTGTTGGCGCGCGGTATGTCCAGCCCGCTCTCGACGATGGTGGTGCAGAGCAGCACGTTCGTCTCGCCGCGCGCGAAGCGCTGCATCTTCTCGGCGAGGGTGGCGGCTGGCATCTGCCCGTGGGCCACGTCTATCTTGGCCTGCGGCACGAGGGCGCGGAGGCGGGTGGCCATTCTTTCGATGGTCAGCACGCGGTTGTGCAGAAAATAGACGAGTCCGCCGCGGGCGAGCTCGCGCTCGATGGCGGCGTGGATGACTGAGTTGGAGTCGCGCGTGATGTTGGTGATCGTGGCCACGCGCTCGCGTGGGGGGGTGCGCAGCAGGGAGAGGTCGCGCGCGCCGGTCATGGAGAGGTAGAGGGTGCGCGGGATGGGCGTGGCGCTCATCGTGAGGACGTCCGCCGTGGCGCGCAGGCGCTTCAAATGCTCCTTGTGCTTCACGCCGAAGCGCTGTTCCTCGTCGATGACGATGAGGCCGAGGTCGTGGAAGTTCACCTTCTCGGAGAGAATCGCGTGCGTGCCGATCACTATGTCGGTTGCGCCGGAGAGAAGGCGCGCGCGCGTGCCGCGCTTCGCCTCTGCGCTCTGGAAGCGGCTCATCGCCTCTATGCGTATTGGCGTGCCGTCGAAGCGCGCGAGGAACGTCTCGAAGTGCTGCTCGGCGAGGACCGTGGTGGGGGCGAGCAGCGCGGTCTGCTTGCCGTTCATTGCGGCGATGAAGGCGGCGCGCATGGCCACCTCCGTTTTGCCATATCCGGCGTCGCCGCACACGAGACGGTCCATGGGGCGCGGTTGGGACATGTCGTGCTTCACGTCGGCAATGGCGCGCGCCTGGTCTTCCGTCTCCTCGTACGGGAAGGCCGCCTCGAACTCGGCAACGCCTTCGGCCTCCACGTCGTACGCGAAGCCGGGGATGACGGCGCGGCGCGCCTGCGTCTCCAGAAGGGACGCGGCGAGATCCTGCACAGCGCGTTTCGCGCCCTCCTTCTCCTTCGCCCAGCGCTTGCCGTCCAGGCGGTGCAGCTTCACCTGCTCGCCTTTGACGCCGACGTAGCGCGAGAGTAGGTGGGCGTGGGCGGTTGGCACGTGCAGGAGCGCGCCGTCGGCATACTCGATCGTGAACACCTCGCTGCGCTGTCCGCCCACCTCTATCTCGGTGGAGCCCTGGAAGATGCCGATGCCGTAGTCCACATGCACCACGAGCTCGCCGGGATCGAGATCGATTGTATTCGTGAAGCGCTCGCCGGTGTACGAGGCGGAGGAGCGGCGCGGCGCGGCGCGACGGTGGGCGAACACGCGGTCGCTCTTCGCAACCACCACGAGTCCAGGCACTTCGAAGCCTCCGCCGAGATCTTCGTCCTCGCACACGAGCGAGCCGCGCTTCCTGGCGGCGTCGATGTGGGCCTGCAGCCGCGAGCGGGCGGCTTCGAGGAGCTCCGGATTGCGGGCGGCCTCCACGCCGAGCTCTGCGAAGCCGGGAAGGGGGGATGTCTGGAAGCCGGCGGAAGGAACGCCCTCCGGGGCGGGGTCGCCGGTGAAGAGAACGCGCGAGAAGGCGGCGCGTTTCTCGGGCGGCGGCACTAGGGAAGAGTATTCGTTGTGCTCGAGGAGGAGCAGCGTGGCTCGGGGGGGGAGCGAGCTGACGATTGTGGGCGCGCCTTCGCCTTCGTCGCCGCATATTTCCACGGGGGCAAGTTCGACGCGCTCGACGGGGCCGGTGCTCGTCTGCAGTGCCGGGTCGAAAGAGCGCAGCGACTCGAGATCGTCGCCGAAGAACTCGGCGCGCACCGGCGCCGCGGCGTCGGGCGACCAGGCGTCGAGCACTCCGCCGCGCACGGCGAACTGCCCTGGTGCCTCCACCTCCGGCGCGCGTTCGTATCCCGCAGCAAGAAGGCGCGCCTGAAGATCGGCAAATGTCGGCGCATTTTCTGCTGCTGTTGGGAGGGTGAGATGGATCGTCGCCGCGGCCACGGCCGCGGCGGCGGGAACTGGCGTTGCGAGGGCGGCGGCTGGGGCCACGATCACGAGCGGATGCGGACGCAGATGGTACGCGCCAAGGGCCGCTGCTGTCTTGAGGCGCGCTGCCGTTGTGGAGCGGTCGTCTTCGATCGGAGGAGGAAACTCTAGAACGCGCACCGCGCCGGAGCGTTCCAGCACGGAGAGGTCGGCCACAAGGTCGTCCGCCTCGATTAGTCCCGGAGTCACGGCAAGCACCATTCCAGGCGCGTCTTCAAGGGGCTTTCTCGCAAGCGCGGCTGCGGCGAACGCGGCGGATGACCCCGTAAACGAAGAAAGCGCGAGCGTCGGCGACGGATTTTCCGCCACCGTTTTGAAGGCCGATTCGAAAAGCTCTTGCCGGGCGTCGCCGTCCGCCGCCTTTCGGCCATTGTCCGATTTTTTCGGCATGTCGTTTAGTGCCTAGTGTCTGGTGCTTAGCGTCTGATGCCCCGTTGCCCGTTCTTCTGCCGCCTATGATTATATCATATTTCGGCGTTTGATGCTCTTGTGGCGTCGCCGGAGATTTGATATACTGCGGCCATGAAGATGCATGGAATTCAGATTGCAAGAGTATGTCTGCCGGGCATTGTCACGGCCTGCGCGTGCTGCTTTGGCGGCAGTGAGCCGCTGGTCTCGCTGGAGGCGCCGGTGAAAGAATGGCACGACGGCGTGCCGCTCGGCAACGGCGCCGCCGGCGCGCTGCTGTGGGGCGGCGGCGACACGCTGAACGTAACGCTCGACCGCGCCGACTTCTGGCACAACATAGATCTGCCGGAATTCAGTTCGCCGGACTTTACGTGGGAGAAGCTGGTGGAGACCGTGAAAAGCGGCAACACCAATCTGCGTCGCCGGACGTTCGGCCTGCATACCGGGCGGAACGCCACCAAGCTCCCCGGAGTCCGCTTCGTGATGAAGCTTGCGCAAGGACATGCGATAAGGCGCTTCTCGCTCGACCGCGCCACAGCGGCCGCCACCGTGACAATAGCGACTCCGCACGGGGAACGCGGCATCCTCGCATGGTTCGACGACGGCGACGACATGCTTTCCATGCGCATCCCCGAAGGCGTGTCGTTCCGCGAAAAGTCGTTCGTGAAGAACAAGTCGTTCGACGCGCTGGGCGGCTACCCGCCGGAGGAGGTTTCCGTGGGCGCGGCGGCGGCCTCCTACAGACGGCTGCGCCGCAATGGCGCGAACAACCGCTTCGACAGGGACTTCAAGGCCGGAGTGCGCTTTCGCGCACCCTCCGACGGCCCCCGCTCGTCGTTCTGGCGCGCCTTCAACGAGAAAAGCTCCGTCTCAATACCCGACGCAGACCTCCAGCGGCAGTACGACTTCGCGATATATCTCTATGGCGCCGGCGCACGGGCCGGACATCCGCCGCTCGCGCTGCAGGGGCTGTGGACGGCGGACGACGGCAATCTGCCGCCGTGGCACGGCGACTACCACCACGACATGAACATCCAGATGACGTACTGGGCGGCCGGCCCGGCCGGATGCATTGAATCCCTTGACGCGCTGGCCGACTTCTACATCGAGCGCCTGCCGGAGTGCCGCGCGTTCTGCCGCAAGATATTCAAGGGCGGCGAGGGCGCGGTGATCCCGCCGACGATGGGCTTTTCCGGCCAGGTCATAGCCGGATGGACGGCATACACCGTTCCGCCGGTACACGGAATCTGGGTGTTCAACACCATGTGCGACGCATGGGACTTCGATCCGACGCCCGCCAAGGCGGCGAAACTCCTCGCCTTCGGGCGGGAACTCGCGGCGGGCCTCGAACATTCATGGAAGGTGGTGGACGGCATCCGCAAGTTCGACGTGTCCTGCTCGCCAGAGGTCGGCGACGACTCCGACGCCTGCTTCCTGAACGCGAACACCACATACGAACGCGCCATCCTGGACAGTTTCTACGCATGGCTCGTGCGTCTCGCGGAAGCCTGCGGCGACAGGGCCGGAGCTGCGAAGTGGCGGGCTTTCGCCGGCACGTTCGGCCCGCCCAACGTCACGAAGGACGGCGTGACGGAACTTTCCGCCGGGAAGCTGCTCCGGCAGTCCCACAGGCATCCGTAGCAGCTGCTGCATGTGTTTCCGCTCGTGAACGTGCCGCCGGAGAGGGGCGTGGACTTCGCGCGCTCTGTCGACCAGTGGGAGAATCTCGGCACGGCGTGGTGGGTGGGCTTCTCCTTCCCGTGGGCGGGATGCTTCGAGGCGCGCCTCGGCCGCGGCGACCGTGCCCACCGCTACCTCAAGGACTTCCAGCGCGCCTTCACCTCGCGCTGCGGCTTCAACCTTAACGGAGACCAGCTCAGGTGCGGGCTTTCGAAATTCACTTACAAGCCGTTCACGCTCGAGGCGAACTTCGGCTACGCGCGCGGCATACAGGAGATGCTTCTCTCATACGATCCACACTCGAACAAGGTGAAACTCTTCCCCGCGCTGCCCGCGGCGTGGAACGGCAAGGAGGTGTCGTTCCGGAACCTGCGCGTGCCGGGCGGCCACCGCATCTCGGCCACGCGCGGCGCCGACGGCAGCATCGCCTACAGGCTCGATCCATATCCCGGCGCCAAGACCCTCCCCCGCGTCGAGAAGCCGGCGGAGAGCGGCAGATGAGATTCTTCATACACACGTACGGCTGCCAGATGAACGTGCGCGACAGCGAGGCCGTGGCGGCCATGCTGGAGGCGGCCGGGCACGAGCACGCGGCCGCCGAGCAGGACGCGGAGCTCGTGATAGTGAATTCCTGCACCGTGCGCGACATGGCCGAGCGCAAGGCCGTGGGCAAGTGCGGCAATCTGATCGCAGCGAAGGAGGGGCGCGGCAAGTCGCGCAGCGCGAGAAGCGCAGCCGAAGGGTGCGTGAAGGTTGTGGGCCTAATGGGCTGCGCCGTGAAGAGGATGGGCGCGGACGTGTTCAAGAGCCTGCCCGGGCTCGACTTCGCGGTGGGTCCGCGCCGCTTCGGGATGATTCCGCGCCTCGTGGAGCGCGTGCTCGCAGGCGAGAGGCGCATCCTCGAGCTGCCGGACGCCGACGAGGTGCCGGTTGGACTCGACGCGCATCCCGACGTTCGGCGCGGCGCGAACGGCTTTGCGTGCTTCCAGAGCTACGTCACCGTGCTTCTCGGATGCGACAACCGCTGCAGCTACTGCATCGTCCCAGACGTGCGCGGCCACGAGTATTCGCGTCCCGCGCGAGAGGTGGTCGCCGAAGTGGCGAGCCTCGCCGCGCGCGGCGTGAAGGAGGTGTGCCTGCTCGGCCAGAGCGTGCTGCGATACGGGCGGCGCAACCCCGCGTGGGGCGAGTGCGACGCGCCTTCGCCGGGCGGATTCCACGAGCCGTTTCCGCGCCTTCTCGAGGCGCTGAACGCGACTCCCGGCCTTGAGCGCATCCGCTTCACGAGCGCGCATCCGGGCGGCTGCACCGACGAGCTCGTGCGCGCGTACCGCACGCTCCCCAGGGTGTGCCGCCACCTCCATCTGCCAGTGCAGAGCGGCAGCGACCGCGTGCTGAAGGAGATGGGCCGCCACTACACGCGCGCCGAGTATCTAGCGGCGGTCGCGAAACTTCGCGCGTTCGACCCTGAGTTCGCCGTGACGACGGACGTGATAGTGGGATATCCGGGCGAGACGGAGGCGGACTTCGAGGCCACTCGCTCGCTGATGGAGGAGGCGGGCTTCGACAATGCGTTCGTATTCAAGTATTCGCCTCGCCCCGGCACCCGGGCCGCGGCTCTCCCCGATGACGTGCCCACGGAGGAGAAGGAACGGCGCGACCAGGTGCTGCTTGCAGACCAGCAGCGCCGCGGCCTCGAACGCAACTCGCGTCTTGTGGGAACGGTGCGCAAAGTGCTGGCCGAGGGGCCGTCCCTGCGCAACTCCGCGCGATGGAGCGGACGCGACTCGGGCAACCGCATCGTGGCGTTCGAGCCGAAGGGACAGATCGCGCCCGGCACGCTTGTCTCCGTGCGCATCGTCGAGGCCCATCCCCAGATCCTCATCGGCGAAATGCAGGAAAGCGGTTGCGCGTGAAGGCGCGATTCGGTATAATAAAGGCATGAAAACGATTATCCTAACAGCCCTTGCAGTCCTTCCAATAGCCATGAATGCGCAGTCAAAGAGCATTGTTCCTCGTCCTCATCCCATTCCTCTGCCGCCGCCGGTGATCCGCATCGAGAACATCCGCGCGGACGAAAAGCCCGTGGACGTCGAGAAGAAGGAGAGCGTTGTAGCGGAGAACGCCTTCTTCAAGCGCGTGAAGACGAGCTTCGTCTTCACAAATCCGAACCCGCGCACGATGACGGGCGAGCTGGAGTTCCCGATTCCTGACGGCGCATTCGTGTGCGGCTACGCGCTCGAGGTGAACGGCGAGATGATTCCCGGCGTCGTCTGCGACAAGGAGAAGGCGCGCGTTGCGTTCGAGAACGAGACGCGCAAGGGCGTCGATCCCGGAATCGTCGAGCAGGTGAAGGGCAACGTCTGGAAAACGCGCATCTTCCCGCTCAACTCCAAGACGCCGCGCAAGGCCGAGGTGGAGTACATCGCCCCCAAGCCAGACGCCGCCACCGCCGCGCCCGTCTTCGAGAAGGACGGCGACGACTATTTCATGGCCTCCGCCTCCGCAACGGGCGCGACTGCGACGATACGCGAGAGAATCGCCAACTTCTCGAAGGGCGTGATTCTCTGGGACGCCAGCATGAGCGCGAAGGCATTTGCCCCCGCATGGCGCGCGAAGCTTGAGGCATTGCCCGAAAAGGGCGAATGGACGCTCGTCCCGTTCCGCAACGAGACGGAGATGCCCCGCCAGTTTAGTACGAAGGCTGAATTACTTGCTGTGGTTGACGCTCTTACGTACGATGGCGGCACGGATATCGCCAACGCCATCGTCAGCCTCGTACGCTTTGAGCATGCGCCAACACTTCTATTCTCCGATGAGATAGACACGCTTGGCCTTGAGACGCCAGAGTACGAGGACATGCAGAACGTGATTGTGGCGAGCCGCGACGACGTTGCCGCGCGCGCCATTGAAGTGAAGAAGCTTGCCAAAGGACAGGAAAAGGTGATAAGCATCAAACCTGTCGAAGGACGCATCCTCGCGACCGTGTGGGCCGCACGGCGCATGCAGGATCTCGCCTCTCAGGCTGGTGCGCGCAAGAAGGAGTTCATCGAGCTCGGACGCAAGTACGGCGTGGCTGGGCCAGGCCTTTCGCTGATTGTGCTCGAACGCCTAGACCAGTGGCTTGAGTACAAGATCGAGCCGCCGGAATCGTTAAGCATCCACGCTGAGTGGGTGAAGCGCCGCGCCGCGGAGGACGATCCGATTGCAGAGAAGAAGGCCAAGGCCGAACACGAGCAGAGGTTGCTCCAGTACTGGGAGGAGCGCGTCAAGTGGTGGAAGGATCCGAAGCCGAAGCGCGAGACGCCTAAGAGCGGACTCTTCGACGGCATCGCCCGCGCGTTCGGCGGCGGGCGCTCCGAAAGAAGGGGGGCTCGTGCCGCAATGGCGAATGCCGCCATGGTTGCAGACGCGGAAGTGGCGGACGAGGGTCGGATGGAAGCGGCCGCCGCGCCTGCGGCCGTTGGTGCGAGCCGCTCTGGCGGCGTGCGCTATCTTTCAACAAGGTCCGAACCGGTTGCAGCGAAGGCGGCCATGCCGCGCGGCGCGGCGGGTTCTGGCGCAGCGCCCACGGTGACGCTCAAGGCGTGGGACCCGAAGACGCCGTACATAGACGCGCTCAAGGCCGTTTCCAAGGGTGGTGCCGATGAAGCCTACAAAGTCTATCTAAGGGAGCGCGAGAAGTATGCCGATTCGCCCGCATTCTATCTCGACTGCGCAAGCTGGTTCTACAAGGCCGGGATAACGAACATGGCCGACCGCATCCTCTCCAACCTCGCCGAGTTCAAGCTTGAGGATGCTGCTCTCTGGCGTTCAATGGGGTGGCGCGCTCGCGAGGCTGGCAGCTACGATCTTGCCGTCCTCGCGTTCCGCAAGGTGCTGAAGATGCGCGGCGAGGAGGCGCAGAGCCGCCGCGACCTTGCGCTTGTGCTCATGGAGTATGGCAAGGAAACGAAGAACAAGGACATGCTGGAGGAGGCGATGAAGCTCTTTGCGGATGCGGCGTTCAAGCCGAGCGCGCGCAGAAGCGGACGGCGCGGAAACGACTTCCAGGTTTCTATCATCGCGCTGGAGGAGCTGAATGGACTCATCTCGTGGGTGAACGACGTGAAGTGGCCGGAAGGCGCGAAACCGAAGGCTCCCGAATTTGACTCCGCCTACCGCCGCGATCTGCCGATGAAGCTGAGGATCGTGATGAGCTGGGATGCCGACGAGACGGACATCGACCTGCACGTACTCGAGCCGAACGGCGAGGAGGCGTTCTACGGCCATCGCCGCACGAGCGAAGGAGGGTTCGTCTCGGAAGACGTCACCACGGGATACGGCCCGGAGGAATATCTCAAGAAGGAGCTTGAGAGCGGCACATACAAGGTGCTGTCGAACTACTTCGCCTCCCATCAGACGAAGCTCACCGGCGCAACGACGGTGACGGCGACGGTCTACACCGACTGGGGCACGGCGCAGGAGAGGCGCCAGGTGCTAACGCTCCGCCTCGAAAAGCCCAAGTCCAAGCATCTCATCGGCGAGGTGAAGCTGTAGGCTTATTTTGAATGTTTCCCGTCCGCTGTTGCCCGCTGCAGAGATTCCAGCCCTCTGATTTGTCGAGATGGCTAGCGGGCGAATCCAGCCCGTCAACACCGGGGCGGGCGCGCTGCGGGCGTGAGGACACGCCGCCCTACCAGTTGGATCGACGAAAACCATTTATGCCCAATGGCATGAAAACAAACAAGGAGAATGAAAATGAGCATGAGAAAAATGATTACAGTCGCCGCAATCGTGGCAAGCGCGATGGTGCCCTCGCCGTCGTGGGCGACGGTCAAGGAAGCGACGTTGGCGCTTGCGGGCTACACCGGCACGACGACGCTTACGAATTTCCAGGCGCTCGTGAAATTGTCCGAAGGGCGTTTCGGTTTTAGCTATGACGACTATGCCGCGAAGGACGGTACCGATCTCTGGTTCACGGATTCGTCGGGCAACGTCATCCCGCATGAAATCGACACGTGGAACGCCTCGGGCGATTCCTACGTGTGGGTGCGCGTGCCTGAAGTTTCCGGAACGGACACGAAGATCGTCATGCATTGGGGCGAGGCGAAAACCGCCGCGCAGACGGCGACGGAGAACGTCTGGAAGAACTATGGCGACGGTAAGGGCGGCTTCGCCGGTGTCTGGCACATGAAAGCAAGCCTAACCGACGAGCCGGACGCAGCGGACAATGGACTTGTCGCAAAACGTGCAGGAGGCAACATCGGACAGATGACCGCGGCGAGCGGAGGAATGGTCGGGTCGTGTCGCGTGAACCAGACGGAGACATTCGGCAGTTCTAACGGCAACGGGCTTGACGTAAGCGGGTATCGCGATCATATCACCGACGTGGCCCGGTTCACGTTGAGCGGCTGGTTCCGGGCGACAGCGGAAAGGCCCAGCGACATTTGGACGCAGATGTTCTCCTCCGAGAAATGGCGGGCTCGCGGCGGACAGAAAGGGCAGCTTAATATCGTCGTGTCAATAACCGTAAATGGCATTGAAATAGCAGATCCCGCTCCATCTGCCTTGCCTGCGAGCGAGGGGTTCGTCGATACATGGTGCTATCTTGTCCTCGTATTTGACGGTACGAGTTGCAGACTATACGCCAATGGGAAGTCGCTTGGTTCGTGGACGGACAAGACCGCTGTGAGCGAGTTTGCCGAATTTTTTAGAATTGGCAATGTTTGGAACAACACGAATCGTGGTTGGCAAGGGAAGTATGACGAGGTGCGCCTGTACGACGGCGCACAGAGCGAAGATCGCGTGAAAGCCGACTATGCCACGGCCAAATCGCCCGACACGTTCGTCATTTCTGCGGACACGACCCCTTGCACCGCCACGTGGACGGGCGCTGTGGACGGAAATGCGGCGAATGCCGCCAACTGGACGTGCTACAACGTATCTGGCGACAAGCTTCCAGACGGGACGATGCCGACAACGGCAACGGACGCGACGATCGCGGGCGACGGAATCGCCATCACGTCTTCGACGAACGCCCCGCTTGCGTTCAAATCGGTCAATGTCGGGAACTGCACGCTTGGCGCAAACTGCGATCTTCGCGGATTCGGCGCGGTGACGATTCCGGACGACGCTATGATCGACATAAACGGGCACACGCTCAAGATGCCGCCTTTCTCCGGCAATGGCGTCGTCACGAACAGCGTCGCCGGAGATGCCGCGCCGTTCTATGCATACGTGCCGGAAGGCGAATCGCTGCGCAACGAGGACACCGCGATCGGCGGCAACCTCCGTTTCATAAAGGAGGGCGCAGGGAACTACATTGCCGTAAAGAGGGATCAGGGGTACACGGGTGGCACCCTCGTGAACGCCGGCGCGATAATCTGCGCGACGCGGGGGCAGAACTGGCCAGTCGGCGCAAGTGGTTCGACAATCGAAATCGGCCCCGACGGCGTGTTTGACGTCGATGGATACGTGGCATACCACCTCTACGCGTTCGTGTTGAACGGCGGTGTATTGAAGAGTTCCCTCGCCATCAGAGAGAAGGGCTGGACGATGTGGAGCAATGTGCGCCTTACGGCTGACTCCATCATTGAGCTTGGCGGCAACTATGGATTTGCCGAAGGCTCCTACGACAGGGCGACTCTCGACCTAGGCGGAAACAGGCTGACGGTGAAATTGAACAGCGCAAGCGTGCATTTCCAGCTCTACAACACGCAAGTCCTCAACGGCAGCATCGAGAACACCTCTGGCGGCTACATTCATGTGTACAATGTAAAAGGGGATTCCGGTTCAAACACGTTCGACTTCAAGGCGGCAATCGCGTTGTATCTCGAGCGCGCACTTGTCGTGCGCGACTATGAGCCGAAGAACAAATGGACTGGCAGCAACGAAGGGACTGGCGTAGTGAAAGTCCACCGCGTCTTCAAGCCGACTGCCGCCGCCGAGGGCTGCTACCACAGCTGCCAGATGCAGAACGGCTCGACGATGGACTTGACGGACTGGCCGAGCGACAAGGGCTGGCCGATGTATTCACGCTACACGAAAGGCGGAAAGCAGCTTTCGTTCGCGAACGGCACGGTGAATGTGAAACTGGATTCAACCCGTGCCGACGTGAGGGCGTTGGCAAAGACCAAGTCCGGCGACGCATACGCAGGCTACTTGCTGAAATGGGGGACGGCGGCCGGAACGCTGGCGACTCGGAATACGGGCACTACGTTCGTGCTGGATGCGGATTCCGCCCTCAAATACAAGTTGAAGGACAACGATACAGGGCTGCTCCTCATGCCCAAGGGCGGCTTCATGCTCATCGTGCGGTAATCCTGTCGCGGCAACGGGCGAGATGTCCGTTGCCCTGGTAGGGCGGGCGTTTCGCGGAAAGGTTTTGCCATTGACGCGCAGGGGGGCGGTCTGATATAATCCGGCCCATGAAAAAGTCAGTGAATCTCTACGTTCTCGCCGCGTCGGTTGCGACTGCGGCGGCAGTCTACGGCTTCGAGGCGACGCTGGCCGATCCGCTGGCGTGGCTGTACCCCGACTCCAAGGTCGCGTCCGCCGAACGGATCGGCGAGATCGACGTGCCGGCCAACGGCGTGATCGACGTCAACCTGCTTCTCAACGGGCTCAAGCCCGGCGAGAAGCTTGTGCTCGAGTCCTCGGAAAAGGGCGGCGAATGGTGCCGGATGGTCGCCGTGCCGGTGTCGCACAACACCGGCAACCGCGGCTTTCTCGAGGGGACGCCGGGCGAGAACAAGTTCGTGGCGCGCCGCGCGCCGTTCGAGGTGTACGACGCGCTCGAGCCCCTGGCGGACGGCGCGGTCGCCGCGCCGAAGGAGACGGAGGCGCTGTACTTCCGCATGGACCGTCCGCCGGCGGGCGCGAAGTCGCTCGACATCCGCTTCCGCGTGAGGCAGGGCGCGGAGACGAAGGAGCTGGCGCTCAAGGTGAACGTGCACGGCGTGTCGCTGCCGCCCGTCGGCAAGGACAGCTTCAAGTACACGAACTGGATGAACTACGAGGGCATGGCGAAGTTCCACGGCCTCGAACCGTGGAGCGAGGCGCACTGGGCGATGATCGAGAAGTACGTGCGGCTCGCCGCGCGCGGCCGGCAGAACTGCGCGATCATGTTCGGCGTGTTCCGGAAACTGCCGAACGGCGACGTGGGCGTGGACGCCGAGAAGTTCCGCCGGCTGCTCGGCATCTACGACCGCGCGGGGATCTGGTACATCGAAGGCCCGCACCTCGCGCACTTTTCGAACGGCTGGGGATCGCCCACGTTCTACACGGCGCTCACCACCAACGTCACCACCTCCGTGCCTGGCGCGCTGAAGCTCTCGCGGCTCGCACGCCAGCTGCAGGCGAAGATCGACGAATACGGCCTCATGGACCGCTGGTACCAGCACGTCGCCGACGAGCCAGGCGGAAAGAACGTGGGCGAATACCGCATCACGGCGGGAATCGTGCGCCGCTACATGCCGGGCGTGCGCACCATCGACGCAGTGGAGGAGCCTTCCTTCGCCGGCGCGCTGGACGTGTGGGTGCCGAAGGTGGACGCCTTCGAGCGGCACCGCGCGCTCTATGAGAGCTTCCGCACGAACTTCCACGACCGCGTGTGGTGCTACACCTGCTGCATCCCCGGCGGCAAGTGGATGAACCGCCTCCTCGACCACGAACTGCTGCGCCCGGCGCTGATCCCGTGGGTGTCCGGCATGTACGACGTGGACGGCTTCCTGCACTGGGGCTACAACTGGTGGCGCGACGGAAGCGACCCGTTCAAGGACACGATCGTCCTGAAGCGCAAGCCGCCGCTTCCCGCCGGCGACACGCACATCGTCTATCCCGGAAAGGACGGCCCCTGGTCGAGCGCGCGCCTCGAGGCGACGCGCGCGGGCATGGAGGACGCGGACCTGCTTGCCATGCTCCGCCGGCGCGACAGAGCCGGGGCGGACGCCATCGTGCGGCGCATGGCGCGCGGCTACGGCGACTACTCCACGTCCTGCAAGCTCTACCGCGAAACGCGGCGCGACCTCCTGCGCGCCCTCTGCGGGGACGCCGGTCCCGGCCCCGGTTGGCGGCTGCGGTGGTCTGACGAGTTCGAAGGCGCGCAGCTCGACACCAACGTGTGGCGGCGCATACCGTGCGGCAGGTCCGACTGGGATCGCCACATGTCGCCGCGTCCCGACCTCACCGTCGTGCGCGACGGCGTGATTACGATGCGCGGCATTGTCAACGACGGCCCCGACAAGGACAGGCATCCGTGGCTGACCGGCGGCATCGACAACCGCAACGGGCCGGACGTCTCCCTGATGCGGCAGGGCAAGGTGCTCATACGCGCGAAGTTCCAGGACCACCAGAAGGGCGCATGGCCCGCGCTGTGGATGTGCGGGGCGAAGCCCGACGCCAAGGGACGGGGGTACCCGTGGACGGGAGAGATCGACATTGTGGAGCGTCTGAACGGCGACCCCTTCGTGTACCACACCGTCCACTCGGGCTGGACGCTCAACAAGAAGCATCCAAACGAGCCGCGCCACGGCGGCAAGGGCGCGATCCGCAAGGGCGAATGGAACGTCTATGGCATGGAGATCACGCCCACGGAGCTCGTCTGGTCGGTCAACGGCAAGGATACGTTCCGCTATCCCAGGACGGACTGCGGAGATCCGGACCAGTTTCCGTTCTCCGGGCCGTTCTTCTTCCTCCTGGACATGCAGCTCGACGGCAAGTGGGTGGGCAAGGTTGACATGGCCACGCTGCCCGTGGAGATGCAGATCGACTACATCCGCATCTACGAGAAGGTGCCGTGACAACGCCCTGAAAAATTTGACAGGTGATTGCAAGATGAAAATGTTAAAGAAAGAAAAAAAACGTATGAAATACGCATTGAAGTCCGGCGTGAGGCCGGGAACTGGAATCGCGGCGCGCCTCCTGGCGGTTGCCGCAATGGCATGCTGCTGCGCAGCGCACGGCGTGGACAACGGAAACAGGCCGGTGCGCGGCGGTGACTGGAAGGTCGTGTACTCCTCGGCGGAGGGCCCGCAGGGCAGGGCTCTGGAGGTGTTGACGGAACGCCTCACGCCGCATCTCCTGCGCGAGCAGTACCTGGCCACGCAGCACGTGCTGCCGATGGAGAGGGCGGGGACGAAGCTGCCCAGGGAAAAGAAGCACCGGATCGTCGTCGGGATGCCGTCCGAGAACCCCGTGCTGCGCGACTGCCTCAAGGGCGCCGTGCCGCCGGAAGGGGGCTACCTGATCCGCGCAGGCAGCGAAAACGGCGCGAACACGGTCCTCATCGCCGGCGCGACGCCGGAGGCGGTGCTGTGGGGCACGTTCGAGTTCCTGGACGTGACCGTGCCGGACCTGGAGTGGCAGATGTTCCACGACCCGCATCTCCTCTACGCGGGCACGCTCTTCCGCACGGAGAGGGCGCTGCCGAAGTTCGAGGTGGCGCGCCGCCCCGAGACGCCGATCCGCAGCATCTTCGCCTGGGGGCAGGTGATCGACGACTACCGGTCGAAGTTCCGCGAGATGGCGCGCGCCCGGTTCAACCGCGCCATCATCTGGAACAAATGGCAGGTGATCAACGCGAAGGACGTGGTGGACTGCGCCCACAGCTGGGGCGTCAAGGTCTACTGGGGCTTCGCCTGGGGATGGGGCGACGGCTGGGAGAAGACCGACGTGCACAACCTAGACAAGCTGGCCGACCGGATCGTTGACGAGTGGCGGCGCGTGTGGAAGCCCATGGGTGGCGACGGAATCTACTTCCAGAGCTTCACCGAGACCACGCAGCAGGAGCTGAACGGGCGTTCGATCGCCGAGGCCGTGACGGAACTCGTCAACATGGTCACGAAGCGCATCCACGCCGAGGCGCCGGACCTGAAGATCGTCTTCGGGCTGCACGCCAACTCCATCCGGAAGCCCGGCGCGACGGAGGCGATCGCGAAGACCGACCCATCGCTGGAGATCCTGTGGGAGAACTGCGGCGGCTTCCCGTTCGGCGACGTCTGGGGAAATCCCGACACGGCGTTCTGCGACAAGATCGTGGCGATGTCGCCTTCCGTCGGCCTGAGCTGGAAGGCGCAGCTGCGCCTCGACTGGGCGACCTGGGTGGAGCCGTGCGGGCCGTTCGTGCTCGGATGCGCCGGGCAGCGCACGAAGGAGCGCGACCAGCGCTCCGTCGCGCGCCGCGGCACCTTCTTCGACGAGGTGTGGATGCAGCGCGGCAAGGTGGCCTACGACTTCGTGCGGCACATGCGCGCGGGGCGGAAGAAGCCCGTCGAGTTCAACGGCGTCGCGGAATACACCCCGCCTTATGGCTTTACCACGCAGTGTCAGGCCGAGCTCTTCTGGAGCACGGAGGACTCGTGGGAGGAGATCATGCGGCGCGCCCGCGCCCGTGCCCGTCCGGAATGGTGAGGGGGCGTGAATGACGGCATATCGGATCTTGTCCGCCGCCGCCTGCGCGGCATTTGCGCTCGCGGCGCGCGCAGGCGGATTTTCTGTTTCGACTTCGACAGCGCTTGACGCCGACGCCGACTGGCGCGGAAAGAGCGCGGTGACGGTGGCCGCCGGCGCGACGCTCGACCTTGCGGGGCACCATCTCTCGCTTTCCGCCATCGCCGGATCGGGCGTCGTCACCGACACGGTCGGCGGCGGCGTGGTGTACATGGACGTGCCAGCGGGCGTCTCCGTCGTCAACACCAACGTGGCTTTCGCCGGCGCTCTGCGTTTCGTCAAGGCGGGCGCGGGCGAATTCCGCCAGGCGTGCATGGGGCACAGCTACTGCGGCGGCACGCTTGTTGCGGCGGGTACCCTCCGCTGCAAGGCGGGCGACCTCAACTCCGAGGACGGGGGACGGCTGAACTGGGGCCGTCCCGGTACCGAGATCAGGGTCGAACGCGGCGCGACGCTCGACCTCCGGGACTCCTGCAACAACTGCTATTGGAACATCGTGCTCGCGGGCGGCCGGCTTCTTCTCCGGGACTCGCAGCCGAACCCCGCAGGCGACGCGCAGGTGCAGTACCTGAAGCTTCTCGCCGACTCTTCAATGGACGTGTGCGACTCCGGTTTCATCGGAAGCGGCTACGGTAGATGCCGAATCGACCTGAACGGGCGTCGACTCACGGTCAGTTGCGCGCGCGGCCATGCGGCGTATATGTTCAACACGACGTTTGTCTCGTCCGGCTCGCTGCGGTTCGTGGCTGCGGACGGCAGCAGCGTTCTGATGGACAAGGTCCCGGTCGACGCGTCGGAGGCGGGGGCCTTCTTCCGCGACGACAGCGCGAAAGGCGTTGCGCTCGTCCCCGCGCCACGCGAGATGCGGCTGACGGGTGGCTGGCACCGGGCGAAGAAACCGCCGAAGATGGAGAAGGTCGCGTCCATCCCGCCCGAGGGGTACGAGCTTTCCATACGCCCGGACGGCATGACGATCCGCCATTCCGACGACGCGGGCGCGTTCTACGCCAACACGACGCTCTCGCAGATGGGCCGCTGGGACGCGAAGGAGAAGTGCAAGGCGTACCCGTGCCTGGAGATCAAGGACTCGCCCAAGTTCAGGTGGCGCGGCGTCCATCTCGACGATTCACGCCACTTTCTCGGCAAGGACACCGTCCTGCACATCCTCGAGCAGATGTCGTGGTTCAAGCTCAACGTCCTCCACTGGCATTTGACAGACGACCAGCTCTGGTCGCTGGAGATTCCCGGCTATCCAGAGCTGCAGAAGTACGGCGAGGAGTTCCCGCTCCCCGGGCAGAAGGTGCGTTCGCGTGGCGAGAAGGTCGCCAACGGGTTCTACACCGCCAACGACGTGCGGGTAATCGTCGCGTACGCGAAGGCCCGCCACATCGCGATCGTGCCTGAAATCGAACTGCCGGGCCATTCGGCCGCGGCCATCTTCGCGTACCCCGAGCTGTGCTGCTTTCCTCAGGAGATCTACGCGCGCAATCGCGACGCCTACAAGTTCAACTACAGCAAGTTCACGGGCATCTACTGTTTCGGGAACCCGGACTCCGTCCGCTTCCTTGAAAAAGTGTTCGACCACGTGTGCGAGCTCTTCCCGAGCGAGGTGATACACATCGGAGGCGACGAATGCTTCCGGGACGGCTGGAAGAGGTGTCCCAAATGCCAGGCGTTCATGAAGCGGGAGGGGCTGAAAGGCGTGGAGCAGATCCAGCCGTGGGTGACGCGGCACTTTACGGAGTACCTCGCGAAGAAAGGACGCCGGGTGATCGGGTGGGACGAGATCTTCATCGAATCGGCAGACCGCGGCGCCGGCGGGTCGAAGATCACGACACTGCTCCCGAAGTCCGCGATGGGCATGTGCTGGCGCGCGCACGGGGCGGGCGCCTCCGCCGCGAACCAGGGCTTCGACATCGTGATGGCCCCGTACCAGTACACCTACTTCGACTATCGTCAGGGGCTTGCGGAAGATCCGTACCTCTACCCCGGCGGCTGGTTGCCGCTTGAGCGCGTCTACCAGTTCGACCCGCTCGCCGGCGTGGACAAGAATGGGCGTGCGCACGTCGTCGGGGGGCAGTGCTGCAACTGGACATCGCACACGTTCGGGCGACACGACCTTGAATGGAAGCTCTGGCCGCGCGGACTCGCGATCGCCGAGGTTCTGTGGACGTATCCGGACCCGAAGAAGCGCGACTTCGTGGAGTTTTCCACCCGCGCGGCGGAACACCGCCGCAGGCTCATCCGCGAACACGTCAACTGCGCTCCGCTGAAGTAGGGATGACGGGGTCTGTCCCCGCGGAAGAGGTAAGAAATGCCGAAACGGAATTGACAGGGGGGGGGGAAATCGTATAATATACGTTCAACAGCCCAAGAAAGAAAGCCATGACAACAGGAAAAGCACTCAATGGAAAGCCGTATGCGGGAAATTTGCACGTACGGTTTGACGAGGGGGAAGTCGCATCGGCGGCAATGCCGAGGCGTGGGTCTCTACTCTACACGAATCTCGCGAAAGTCAGATTTCCGAAATTGGCGATTGCCGCAGGCGCCGCGCTGTGCGCGGCGGCGGCTTCTGCGTTCGAGGCCGTCCTGGCGGACCCCCTCGCCTGGCTCTACACCGATTCCAAGGTCGCCTCCGTAGAGAAGATCGGCGAGGTGGACGTTCCGCGCAATGGCGTGGTGGACGTGAACATCCTGCTGAACGGCCTGAAGGCCGGGGAGGCGCTTGAGTTCTCCGCCTCCGAAAAAGCCGGAACGTGGTGCCGGATGGTGGCCGTGCCGGTGAAGCGCAACACGGGGCCCGGCGGATTCCTGGAGCGCACGCCCGGCGACAACAAGTTCGTGGCGCGCCGCGCGCCGTTCGAGGTGTTCGACGCGCTGGAGCCGCTTGCGGAAGGAAAGGTGCAGGCGGCGAAGGTGACGGAGGCGTTATACTTCCGCATGGACCGCCCGCCGGCGGGCGCGAAGACGCGCGACATCCGCTTCCGCGTGAAGCAGGGCGCGGAGACGAAGGAGCTGGCGCTCAAGGTCAACGTGCACGGAGTGTCGCTTCCGCCCGTGGGGAAGGCGAGCTTCAAGTACACGAACCACATGGATCTGCACAGCATGGCGTCGAGCCACGGATTGGAGTCGTGGAGCGAGGCGCACTGGGCGATGATCGAGAGGTACGTGCGGCTGGCCGCCTCTGGGCGCCAGAACATGGCGGTCCTCAATTTGTTCATGACAAGGAAGCCGGACGGAGACGTGGAGATGGACACGGCCCGCTTCGAACGCCTGCTCGGCATCTACGACCGTGCGGGAATCTGGTATCTGGAAGGCCCGTATCTGGCGGGCTTCACGCACGGCTGGGGATCGCCCACGTTTTCAGCCGTTGGGACGAAGAGTGTTACGACGACCGTGCCTGGAGCGCTGGCGCTCGCGAAGATGGCGGCGAAACTGCAGTCGGTCATAGAACGGTACGGCCTCAAGGACCGCTGGATACAGCATGTGGCGGACGAGCCCGGCGGGAAGAACGTGCCGGAGTACCGCATCACGACGGGAATCGTGCGCCGGTACATGCCGGGCGTGCGCATCATGGACGCCGTGGAGGAGCCGTCCTTCGCCGGCGCGCTTGACATCTGGTGTCCCAAAGTGGATTCCTTCGACCGCCACCGCGCCCTCTACGACAGCTTCCGCACGAACTTCAACGACGAGGTGTGGTGCTACACCTGCTGCATCCCCGGCGGCAGGTGGATGAACCGCCTGATGGACGGCGAACTGTTGCGCCCGGTGCTGATTCCCTGGGTGTCGGAGATGTGCGGCGTCAGCGGCTTCCTCCACTGGGGCTACAACCGCTGGCAGCTGAACCAGAAGCAGGATCCGTTCAAGGAGCCATACCCGAAAAGCTGGGGTGGCTCCAACAACGGGCACTCCCTGCCGCCCGGCGACACGCACATCGTCTATCCCGGCAAGGACGGCCCCTGGTCGAGCGCGCGGTTCGAGGCCACGCGCGCGGGCATGGA
>JAFXIL010000195.1 GCA_017563185.1 Kiritimatiellia bacterium
CGGATCTCCGTGCCCTCTGTGGCTCCGTGTGAGATGACCTACTCCTCCAACGGCGGGCTTGCATCCGACGGCACATGGCTCTACGCGTACGACGCCGAGGATCGTCTTGTCTCCGTGACATCCGCGTCTCTCACCAACGGTGCGCTTCGCGTAGAGAACGCTTACGACTGGCGCGACAGGCGGATCTCCAAGACGATGAGCCGCTACGATTCTACCGATGAGACATGGAACGTCGTGGAGCGCAGAGTCTTCACGTACGACGACTGGAATCTTGTACACGAGACCATCATGCAAATCGGTGGTGCTGTGCCGACCGCAACGGAGGTTCAGTACTTCTGGGGGCTTGATCTTTCCGAGACGCTGCAAGGGGCGGGCGGCGTTGGAGGTCTCTTGGCCGTTTCGATCAATGGCGCTTTCTACATCCCCTGCTACGACAACAACGGCAACGTGACGAAGTACGTCGGCGAAACTGGTGCCGTCGTCGCATCTTACGCCTACGACGACTTCGGGCGAATCATTTCGCAGGCGGGTTCTCTCGCCGATGTATTCCCCCATCGCTTCTCTACGAAGTACTTCGACGCCGAGACGGGGCTCTGCTACTACGGCCGCCGTTTCTACTCTCCGCTGCTGAAGCGCTGGCTCAACAGGGATCCGATTGGTGAAGAAGGTGGAGCAAATTTGTTAATGTCGTGCAAAAACAGTTTTATAACATCATATGACCTTTACGGATGTTTTGTGATTGAGTATTATTCATTAAGGAGTTCTTCCGACAATAAGGGTGTTGTATATAAAAGTCTGGCTACCATAGATGATGTTGCAGTACGAGCTGAGATAATTAAACCGTCAATTCCGCATCTGAGTTTAACGCTACCTTCATCTGCGCATGGTGTTTTTCATCAAGAGCTTACGGATATTGATGATTGTAGTGTTCGAATTCGAGTGGAGATCAATCTTAATGCTGAGCTAGGAAGCACGATACGGAAGGGAGATCTATATGTTTATTGGCCTCATTACGAAAATGGGGCTTTTGGAGGTGGCGAGTCGTCAATCGAAGCAAAGAGCGGTAGGCGGCCTCCGAGGGGTAACGTCTTGGCGCACGAACGAGGACATGCGGAGGTTTTTTTAACTTTGACAAAAACTCGTTTTGAGAATGATATTTCCTCGTATTTGTCCAAGGAGACATTGACTGTTGAAGAGCAAAAAGAAGTCAAGGCATTGTTTATCAAGGCGCAGCGCGATTCGCTTGGAGAAAGTGGTAAACGGGCGAATGTTAATACAGTTCTTTGGTTTCATGCAAATGATTTCTCAGTAACGAGAAGGAGAGAGGGAAAACTTAACTCTAAGTCGGGAGATCCGTATGAATTTATCAAAAGATAAGATATGCGCATCTGTGTTGATCCTGCTGGCTGTGATTAGCGCACTGATTCTCATAGTGCTTAAATGTATGGGACCGCGCGAGATGAGGCGGGTGCCGGAGCGGGAGATTATGCGTCTGCAGAAGATGGGCGATGAAATCAAAGAAGGATTTGGTGCAGGCGAAGAGTTGTGGGATTCGTCCGCGCTGAGCAATCAGCTCGCCCAGCTGAATGCCAGATTCGCAGGCGACCTTGAGCGGTGGAGATTTGAGGCCGACGATGTCCGCAGGATAATGGGTGTGCCGTCCTTCGGCAAGGATGGGTCGCCTGAGTACATCTACTGGTATTCGAGGGGGAACGCCTTTGCTCTTGGCCTGAATTTCTGGTTTGCGGAAGATGGCCGATGCCTTTTCTGCTTTCTGTCTCCGTTGCGGCCAAGACTTTCCGACGAAAAGTTTCGAGAGCGCATAAGGCGACATTATGTGCCTCGTCTGAAGCAGAAGGACGCGGAGTTCAGAAAATGGCAGAAGGCTCGTTATGTGCGTATGCTTTGTGATTTAAGGCATACGTCGGATCCAAGGTTGCGAGAGGCTAAAAGCCTTGACTGGGAGACCAGTGGCCATCGTGAACTAGAGGACGTTCTGTTAAAGCTTGAAGGTGAATTACAAACAGTCGCCTGCAAGACTGGTCTGCGGTATTGCGATGTGGAGGATATGCTGGGACGTCCATCCTACTCTACTGCCGAAAGATTGTGTCGAGACAAGTGTTCGCCTCCGAAAAGGATGCTTAAGGTCCAATACGTGTACAGCATTTCTGAGACTGAGACGAGCGGCTATTATATAGAGTTCCTGTTCCATGCGGAAGATGGCGGTCGAACTACCTGTGTTTTTCGTTACGATTATCATATTGACGTACAGCCTTTCATATCGGAAGAGTCGTTGGAGAAAGCCATTGAATCATTGGAGGCAATGGAGCGGACAAAGCAAAGGACCCTGTAAGATGGTTTTCCCTTCCCGTCATCGTATTGGCATTGTAGTCTTTGTTTTTGCTTGTCTTATATTGCCGCTTTGCTTTCTTAGAGGCGAGATGTTCTTCATGCTAAAGTTAAGGACCGTGGAATGTCCAGCAGACAAGGCCTTCTCTCTAAAGGTGTACACGAGCTACTTCAACTTCGGTTTTCCGGGACAGGGCTCCGATGTGCCTTGCTATGTGGTCCTTTGCAGAAACGGATGGCGAGTCGGAGGTGGATGGATCGACATGCTTCAGTTCGTCAAGGATGTTGAATGGAGCGACAAGGGAGTGCGCATCTCTCTTACTTACGAAATGGATTATCACGGTCAAAAAATCAGATGGGGCGACAACTGAAATAATAAATGTTGCTTGTCGAATGATGCGATATAAAAATGAAGTATTGTCATGAAATACACGGTGCGCTGCGCCGTTCGCACGTGACGGGGATCGCGAGCTCTTTCAACGGAAACACCGTGGAGAGCATTGCATATTCATACGATGCGCTGGGCAGGCCTGTGGCCCGCAACGCAGATGCCTTCGGCTACAACGAGCGCGGCGAGGTGACGTCGGCGTCGATCATGGGATGGTCGCCGTCCCCGTCGACCGCGTCATACGGCTACGACGGCATAGGCAACCTGCTGTTGTCCTCGTTCAACGCCGCGACGAACGCCTACACCGCCAACAGCCTCAACCAGTACACCTCCATTCTCTGTGACTCTGTGTCTCTGTGTGAGCCCACATACGACCTCGACGGCAACATGCTTTCAGACGGCATCCTGTCGTTCACCTACGACGCCGCCAGTCGCCTGAAGACGGTTTCGTCGAACAACGTCCTGCTCGTCACGAACTTATACGACGCGAAGTCCCGCCGCGTGAAGAAGGTGACGCCGAATGCCACGACCACGTTCTTCTACGACGACTGGAACCTCGTGGAGGAGCGAATCGCCTACGCAGACAACACGACATCGACGATCCGCTATTACTGGGGCAAAGACCTCTCAGGCTCGTTCCAGGGCGCGGGCGGCGTCGGCGGGCTTCTGTGGCTCACGCTCGACGGCGCGATTTACATTCCCTGCTACGACAACAACGGCAACGTCACGCGCTATCTCAACGCCAACGGCGGCACCATGGCGCGGTATTCCTACGATGCCTTCGGCAAGCTCATCGCCAGGGCCGGCAGGCGCGCCAGCTTCTTCCGCCACCGCTTCTCGACGAAGTATTTCGATTCCGAAACCGGCCTCTACTACTACGGCTACCGCTTCTACCATCCAGGCCTGATGCGTTGGCTCAACAGGGATCCGATTGAGGAGAATGGGGGCATAAATCTTTATATCATGAGTTGTAATGGACTTTTGCAGAGATATGACCTATATGGGTTAGTGGCACCACCAATCCCAATGGATGATTTTTTCATGGATCGCAAGCGACGTAGGGAATTCCAAATTAGCAAATTCGTCGACGTAAGAAATTATGGGCAACATGTATTGGGTGAAAACTACTTTGTACGAGTGGCGTTTGTCGCAAGGTTTACACCCCCGAGGGAGATTGATAACGCGCGATATAAACAGTCGCCATTGTCCAGAGCGATCTTTGGGGATGCAGGAGTCTCCATGGGGGGAGAATCTGGAATGTACGAGGCGGATGAGAAGTATGGTGACATTGATTGGACTAAATGGGGGAGACCTAGAATCATTGAAGAAGGAAAGTCCATCGCAGGGGTTAGCCTTGGAAGAAGATTCGTGTATGATGAGAAGAAATTTGAGTTCGGTTATATAGCTTATATTCTTAGAGATGGCGAGTCCAATTGGACTGTAATAGGCAAAAATTTCGATTTGTATACTACATGGATTGTAGGCGGATTGAAGAGTCTTTTACCGGATAGGGACATTTCATTTCGAGATACCATTAATAAATGTGACGTGGTTATGCTATTCTTTGGAGATGCGGGTTTTCCTCCGCAGTCCCTGAGAATTGCGCCGTCTCAAAACAGCCTGAAGGGAGACGAATGATGAGAAAGCATCTTTTAGTGGTTGTTGTATTTTCCGCAATCCTAATTCCTTTATCGCGTGCGGACACTTCTAGGCTTAATGCAGTAGCATTTTCACATGACCGCTGGAATGATGGGTGGCGCATACATTCTGTAGCAATGCTGAATACTGGTCATGTGGAGCAATGTCTTGAAATCCCCGAACAGATTAATGGGTTGCCAGTGAGGGTTATTGGTGAAAATATGTTCACAGGGAATTTACTGATACGTTCTATTAAGATTCCGAGTACGGTCTGCGAGATCGGCACATCGGCTTTTGCTGGATGTAGTAACCTTGTCACAGTTACGATAACCGGCGCACGTAATGATGTAAGGTCATACATTGAGATTGGACGGCGGGCGTTCTATAACTGTGTCTCGTTAGAGGCAATAGTCTTTGACGCTTTCTTTCAGAAAACCGTTCAAATTGAGGACGAGGCGTTTGCACGCTGCGCCAGATTGAAGAACGTGTCGCTGCCTCATACATTGCACTTCTCTAGAATGAGTGCATCGAGCTTCAATTATTGCACTCATCTTGAAAAGATAGACATTGCTACGGCGTGTGGTCTTGATGCGGGCGTATTCGTTGGCTGCCCGATGCTCGCACGAATAATCGTTAGCGATAAGAATGCAATGTTTGCAGGGAGAAACGGAATTATGTATACAAAAAATGGTCGAATGCTTCTGCGTTGCCCTCCTATGATCGGGCAAAAAGAGATTGCCGTTCCAGATGGTGTGGAGTTCATTGCATGTTGTGCATTTGAATCTTGCCGTGCAGAAAGGATATTGCTTCCAAAGAGTCTTAAGGTAATTGACATAGGCGCGTTTTCAGACTGCTCAAATTTAACGGAAATGACAATACCCCCCAGTGTAAGGATTGTAGAGGATGGAGCATTTACAGGATGCCAGAAACTTAATAAGATTGTTTTTCAAGGTGCAAGGTCGGAAATAGACGTTTCTAGGTCTGCAATAGAGCCATCTGTTGTCATCGTTTATTCTGATGTAGGTGACTTTACTAGAAAGGAACAAGGGAAGCAACGCCAAGAAAAGCCGAGTATAACAGGTGGGGGGCGGCAATGATGGCGGTAATCTTGATTTCCCCCAACATCGAGTACAAGGTACGACGCTGCCGATTCCGTACTGCAGTTATTGTGGTGGACATGGATAATGAGTGTAAATGTGGGAAAAACAGTCGCTTTAGAAAAACTCTATACCGGAAAAGAAGTCATGTGGATTAAAGGACATGTACTGAAGAATGGTCTGCGCACCATCGTCTCTCGACTGAATGAAGGATGCCCGATGGTGAAGCTTCATGGTAGTCGTGGTTTCGGCATACCTTATTCACAAGGCGAAATTTTGCATGGAAACAGTCTGACCGAATGCGAGGCGGACTTCAGGACGGTCGCCGAGTTCGTGTACAATGCGATGGGCGACATGGTCGAGCGGCGCACGTACACGAACGCGACGGACTACGTGACGGAGCGCTTCGCGTACGACCACGAGGGCCGCGAGATTGCATCCACCAACTCGCTCGGCGGCGTTGTCACGACGTCGTACGATCCGCGCGGCAACGTGACCGCGGTTGACGGCGCCACGTATCCGCTACGCATGGAGTACGACCTGAAGGGACGGCGCACGTCCCTCAAGACCACGCGCGACGGCGAGAGCTGGGACACGACGCGCTGGCCCCTTGACCCCGCCACGGGGCGCTGCCTCTCCAAGACCTACGCCGACAATTCGACGATCTCCTACACCCACATCCCCGACGGCCTCCCCGCCCGCACCACATGGCTCTACGCGTACGACGCCGAGGATCGTCTTGTCTCCGTGACATCCGCGTCTCTCACCAACGGTGCGTTTCGCGTAGAGAACGCTTACGACTGGCGCGACAGGCGGATCTCTAAGACGGTGAGCCGCTACGATTCTACCGATGAGACATGGAACGTCGTGGAGCGCAGAGTCTTCACGTACGACGACTGGAATCTTGTACACGAGACCATCATGCAAATCAGCGGTGTTACGCCGATCACAACAGAGATTCAGTACTTCTGGGGGTTCGATCTTTCCGAGACGCTGCAGGGGGCGGGCGGCGTCGGCGGTCTATTGGCCGTTTCGATTAACGACTCGTTCTACTTCCCGTGCTACGACAACAACGGCAACGTGACGAAGTACGTCGATGAGACCGGTACCGTCGCGGCATCCTACGCCTACGACGACTTCGGGCGCGTCGTTTCGCAGTCCGGCCCGCTCGCAGATGCATTTCCCCACCGCTTCTCCACGAAGCACTTCGACGCCGAGACGGGGCTCTGCTACTACGGCCGCCGCTTCTACTCGCCGCTGCTGAAGCGCTGGCTCAACAGGGATCCGATCGAAGAACAAGGAGGAATGAATTTGTATTTAGTTTGCCAGAATCATCCTGTGTTTATTCCAGATGTAAATGGATTGTATGAATTGACTTTGATTTCTGATTATACGGCCCAAGGAGATGTTTTAAGTTGGTATCTGCTGAGCAACTCGGGCAATAATATACAGTATGGGATTCAATCCAAGAAACATTTGTTTGCCGAGATGGCGAAACAAAACTTGCGGTTTGACTCGAAGATTACGGTCTTGAACCTTTCAGGGCATGGCGTTGGTGGGGGTGCTGGAATATCGTTTGCCAATAGTACTGCTTTTGACTTTACACGACTTACAAAAGACGACATGAATTCTCTTCGTTTCTATTTGGCACCTAATGCCGTCATAAGGATCTGGTCATGTGAAGCTGCGGCAACATATCAGAAATGCATCTCGTTGCAAAACGCAGCACATGAAATAGAGGCAACGATATATGCAAAAACGAATGAAGTGGAGGCGGGGCCTGATGGTACCTTTCTGTCAAAGGCAGCCCGTCGCATTGCTGCATGGATAGCAGGGTCTAATCCTGGGGAATGGAAAGTGTTCCATCCACGGCCAAAGATACAAGCGCATGGGTACAAGGAGACTGGACAAAAAAAATATAAGATAACAGTAAGAGAAGGAGGTGTCATAAAATGAAACATTTCATAAAAATGATTTCTGCAGTGTTTTTGGGATTACTTTGCTATTCCATGAGTGTGATAGTCTATCGGAGCATAAAATTGTCAAACATTCTAGATTTACTGGAAACTGCTGATTATGTTGTGTGCCCGCAAGATAAGCAGCATGTTATCGTCTTGAACCCAAGCATGAAAGCCACCATGCAGAACATGATGAGAAAAGGAACTAGGGTGTTATTACGCGACAAAAAGAGCGTGTTCTATGGTGACATAATTTTCAAGCGTAATGATGATACAGAAATTTTAAGGATGAGTATCATGTCGCCTCCTAATTCGTACTTCAACGGAATACCTGTAGAGTTGGACTATAATATCGTTGACTTGCTGGACGTCAATCTTCACGCCTATCAAAAAAATAAGCATCGGATGCCGTAAAGTAGCAATGAAACGAACGTTGAACCAGACAGTGGCCTTCGCGTACATGGAGTACGACCTAAAGGGACGGCGCACCGTGCTCAAGACCACGCGCGACGGCGAGAGCTGGGACGAGACGCGCTGGACCATCGACCCCGCCACGGGCCTCTGCCTCTCCAAGACCTACGCCGACAATTCCACAGTCTCCTACACCTACACCCCAGACGGCCTCCCCGCCCGCACCACGTGGCCGGGCGGACGCTGGCAGGAGAACGCCTACGACGCGAAGCGGGAGATCGTCTCGACGGAACGCTCGGACGGGGAAGAGGCGTCGTTTGCATACGATGCGTATTCGCGCGAGACTGCGGCGGCAAACGATTCCGCTTCGATCGAATATGCGCGCGACGACAGAGGCAGGGCGACGAACGTCACGACGACTGTTGTGGGCACGGCTCATTCGCTGGCGCGCGAATTCGACGCGGCCGGGCGCCTCTCCCGCGTCGGCGATCTCTTCTATGGATACGACGCCGAAGGAAGGCTCTCCATTGTCTCCAATGCAGCAGTGGCGGTGGAGTATCAATATGCCGCAGACGGGCTTGACGCGGGATATTCGTTGTCGCTTCCGGGCGGCAACGTGTTCGCCCGAAGCGTGGCGCGGGATGCCATGCGCCGCTCTCTGGTGACGGGGATCACCAGTTCAATGAACAACAACCCGGTGGAGAGCATTGCATATTCATACGATGCGCTCGTAAGGCCGACAAACAGAAACAACGACGCCTTCGGCTACAACGAGCGCGGCGAGGTGGCGTCGGCGTCGATCATGGGATGGTCGCCCTCCCCGTCGACCGCGTCATACGGCTACGACGGCATAGGCAACCTGCTGCAGTCCACGTTCAACGCCGCGACGAACGCCTACACGGCCAACTGCCTCAACCAGTACACCTCCATTCTCTGTGACTCTGTGTCTCTGTGTGAGCCGACATACGATACTGACGGCAACATGCTTTCCGACGGCGTCCTGTCGTTCCCCTACGACGCCGCCAGTCGGCTGAAGACGGTATCGTCAAACGGCGTTCTGCTCGCTGCGCCGCCCTCTGCTTGGAGGTTGCGCATGCGGTGCGGATTTGGTAGAATGTTGGGCATGAAAATGAAATGTATCTGCCTGGCGGCGTTCGCGGCGTGGGCGCTTGGCGCGCAGACTGCGGGCGGGCGCTTCTTCGTTTCGCCGCGCCATTCGCAGGTGAAGATGTCCGGCGAATGGTATCCCGAGCTGCACTGGGGCGGGCGAGGGGCGAAGTGCTACTGGTATTCCGCGGAGAAGGGCGGGGCGATCGCGCTCGAGTTCACGGGCACGTCCGTCGCGCTCGCCGCGCGCACGGGCGCCCGCCTCTCATGGCGGCACGCTACGCACACCAATTCGCTTGCGCGCCTTGGCTCGTTCGACGTGCGCCTCGACGGAAAGGCGATCCAGCCCGTGAGCCTCGCGGGATCGCGGCATGACGCCGCCGCGCGTCCCGAGCATTCCGCGTACGCGGAGCTTCCCATCGCGACGAGCCTCTCCGACGGGCCGCACAGGCTCGAGCTTGTCAACGCCGGCGCGGGAGAGGTGGCGGTCGCCGGGTTCGTCATCGACAGGGCGCAGAAGGGGGCGGAACCCGACTTCGCGAAGGAGAGCGAGGCGCTTGCAGCCGAGGTGCGCGGCCTTCCGCCGGTTCTCTTCGTTGAGGGCGCGCCCATACGCACCGTCGCGGGCCCGTGCCTGCTCGGGCACTCTGCCTATCCAGACGGCGACAGGTGGGGGACGGCGATCAAGGTGTTCGATCCGGCGCACCCCGAAGCGCCGCCGCGCGCTCTCTTCGAGGAGGCGGATTCGGCCATTCTCGACCTTGCGCTCTCGTACGACGCGAAGACGATATGGTTCTCCATGCGCCGCCACAAGTCGCCGTGCTGGCACATCTACCGCATGAACGCGGACGGCACGGGCCTTGTGCAGCTCACGGACGGCGCGTTCCACGACACTTCCCCCGCCCCCTTGCCCGACGGGCGCATCGCCTTCATCTCGACGCGCCAGAACGGCACCCACCTCGTGTGCGCCACCGGGCCCTCTAGCCGCGTGCACGTGATGGACGCGGACGGCGGCGGCGTGAAGATGATATCCTCCAACACCCTTGCCGACTACTGCCTATCCGTGCGCGCCGACGGGCGGCTCATGTACACGCGCTGGGAGTATGTGGACTGGAACATCATGTCGCGCCAGTCGCTCTGGACCCAGTATCCCGACGGCCGCCATCTCGAGCTCTGCTTCGGCAACCTTCTCGACGACCCGCCGAATCTCCTTCAGGCGCGCGAAGTGCCGGACGCCCCCGGGGAGATCGTGTGCACGTTCACGCCGCACCATGGCTCGCCGTTCGGTGCGATAGGAGTGGTGTCCACCAAGAACGGCCCGGAGGGGAGCCGCGGCAGGGAGGTGCGCTGGCTCACGCCGGAGTTTCCGTCCGTGATGGACTTCAACCATCTGTGGTCCTACTGCTGGCCTTACCCGCTCGGGAAGGGCCGCTATCTCTGCTCCTACGGCGGCGGAGGAGCGAAGCGCTACAGGCTCTCGCTCATAGACGAGCGCGGCTGCCGCGCGACAGTTTACGACTCCGGGACGACGAGCGCGTACTGCGCGACGCCGCTCGTGCCGCGCGCCGTGCCGAAGACGATTGCCGCATTCGCGCCGGAGAACGTCAAACGCGTGAAGGTGCCCGCCGCGCCGCCGGCGCTGCCCGCGGCGGAGGAGGTGCAGGTGGGTTACCTGTACGTGACGGACGTGATGCGCGGATATGCGGAGGGAGTGGCGAGGAAGGACGTGAAGGCCGTGCGCATCATGGAGCAGCTTCCGAAGACCGTGGAGCTGAGCGGCCTCAGGGCGTACGATCAGAGTCCGCTCATGGGCGTGGGCACCTACTACGCCAAGCGCGTGTGGGGCTATGCGCCCGTGGAGAAGGACGGCAGCGCCTACTTCGAGGTGCCAGCGATGAAGGAGATTTATCTGCAGCTCGTGGACGGCGAGGGGCGCGAGGTGCAGCGCATGACGAGCGCCCTCAACGTGATGCCGGGCGAGCGGCGCAGCTGCGTGGGGTGTCACGAGGGGCGCATGACGGCGAGCGGCGCCTTCGCGGGCGACGCCTCGCGCCGCGCGCCCACTCCTCTTGCGACTCCCGACGGTCTGCGCGCCGGCGTGATCGACTACATGCGCGACGTCCAGCCCGTCTGGAACGCGCACTGCGTCAGATGCCACGGCGGCGCCGATCCGGCGAAGGGCCTTTCGCTCGAGGACGGCCGCACGCGCTTCTTCTGCCGCAGCTACGACGGCCTGAACGAGCGCGCGCGGAGCGACCGCACGAGCTATCTCTCGTACGGCGGCGCGCCTGGCGCCGGCGGAGCGAAGCCGCTCATCCACTCGATACTGCTCAACTACGGTTTTGCGGACGTTCTGCAGCCGCGCCAGACGGGCAGCTGCGCTAGCCGTCTGCCGGAATACCTTGAACGGGGCCACTGCGGCTCGGATGTGACGCCCGAGGAACGCCGGCGCGTCTATGAGTGGATCGACGCGATGGTGCCGTACTACACCACCACCGACTGCGCACATCTGCAGGCGCGCGGCAAGCGAGACCGCTGGGGCATGCCGGACACTGCGGCGATCGCCCCGTGGGCGACGAAGTACGCGGGCGTGTTCGCGCGCTCGTGCGCCTCGTGCCATGGCGGGTTCGCGCCGGACCGCGTGGGGATTGCGGGCGACGCAAGATGGGAGTGGGTTGACCTGACGCGCCCGGAGGTGAGCCCGGCCCTCGTGGCGCATCTCCCGAAGGCGGCGGGCGGGCGCGGCCTTCCCGCGCGCGGAAAGTTCACGTTCTCGGGCCGCGACGATCCGCTTTGGCGCGAGCTGCTGGCGCTCTTCCGCGAGGGGGCGGCACACTCCGCGCAGACTCCCGAGCCTGACGAGGCGGGCTTCGTGCCGCGCTCGCGCGGTCGCCTCGAATACGAAACTCAGCTCAAGAAGGCGCTGAGGCGCTAGACCATCTAGCGCGGAAGCGTGTTCACCAAGCTGAGGCGGACCACTCTGCATGTTCTACGTGGTAAAGGACACATGAAAGGATGATATGAAAATGAATACGAAAAACTCGATGGCGCTCATGTCAATATGCGTGGCGACGATGTCAGTCTTGTCATCGTCTGCCGCAAACGTCGTGAAGCAGGTGGTACAGAGCGGAAAGGGTACGGTGCGGGCGGTGGTGACCGAGGCGGGTGCGGACCTGACGGGACGTGCTGACGCTACACCCGCAATTCAGAAATGCATCGACCGCGTGTCGGCGGCAGGAGGGGGCACGGTGGTAGTTCCGCCTGGCGAATACCGCATTTCGTTCCTCACGCTGCGTCCGCACGTGCGCCTGGAGCTGGCGGGGGGCGTGGAGCGCGCGACTGACGGCTGGACGCCCGAGGTCGCCGCACGCGCAATGGATCCCGCCCGTTCGGCCATCATCCGCTCGGTGCCGGACCGCAGGGGACGATGGTCGATCTTCCTCTACAACCTCGTGCCGCGAACCGATGCGACGAACGGCGTCAGCGACGTTGCGGTGTCGGGCGGTGTGTTCGACTGCCAGGGGCGCTGCGTCGTCGCCGCGTTTGCCTGCGGACGCAACATCCGTTTCGAGAACGCTGTGGTGAAGGACATCCCTAACAACCATGCGCTGCAGATTGACGGGTGCGAGAACGTGGTGGTGGCAAACTGTCTGTTTGCCGGTTACAGGTTTGGCGGCACGCAGACTTGCCTGACGCGCGAAACGATCCAGGTGGAGCAGACGAGCCCCGGGGCGATAGGCAATCCGGAGACCTCGCCGATTTCGTGCGCGAAGGAAATCTCCATCCCGAACCGCAACGTGTCGGTGATCGGCTGCTGGTTTGGTCCGAGCGAGCGGCTGGGCCCGCACCTCATTGCCCTTGGGCACCACGGCAGGGCGCGTTCCTGCAACGGACTAGTGTTCGCGGGGAACGTGGTGGAGAATCCGCTCTACTGCGGCGTGCGCCTCGCGAACGTGTCGGACGCGCGAGTGGAGGGAAACACGTTCATCTCCACGAACGCGACTAAGCGCATCGCAGACGATTCGGCGGTTGTGTGCGTATGGGGAGGCCCCACGCTCAAGCCGGGCGAGAAGGGCGTGGTGCTTCGCGGCAACAAGACGGTTCTTTCGGCGCAGTCGCCCCTGCGGAAGATGTGGGTCTCCACGCCGCGCCATGGTGAAGTGTCCTCTGCGGACGGGATGCCCGAACGTTTCGCGGCGGCTTGGGAGAGCCGGCGCGGCGAACCGTACAGGGAGAGTCCTGCCGCGCCGCCGGTCGCTGAAACGAAACTCGGGCGGCAGTGTTTCGCCTCGCAGATGCTGGGCGCAAATACCAACGTTCCGCCCGTGTGCGCGGAAAAGGGTTGGAAACTGCTGTGGTCGGACGAGTTCGACTACGCGGACTCAAAGCTTGAGGAAAAGTGGGTTTCGGAGAACGCGTCCCCAACCCACATCCTCTGCAGCAGATGGCGGGAGAACGCCGTTGTCACAAACGGCATGCTGCGGCTTTGCAACAGGAAGGAAAAGCGCGGAGGCAAGGAGTGGACGTCGGCATCGGTCTGGACGAAGGCCCGTTTCAAGTACGGTTATTTCGAATGCCGGTACCGCTATGCCGCCGCCACGGGCACGAACAATTCCTTCTGGTTTGTGACGCTTCCGCATGGGAAGGACGAAGGCTTCGAGATCGACGTCAACGAAGGGCATTATCCCTCGGAGATCAACACCAACATCCACGACTACAAGAAAGTTCTTTTCAAGGACGGCAAGAAGAGCCACAAGGTCAACTCGAAGGCGTTCAACCTTGGCCGTTCGGTCGACTTGTCCAAGGAGTTCCACGTGTATGGTTTCCTGTGGACGGAGGACGAGCTTGTGTTCTATTTTGACGGGAAGGAAATCAGGCGCGTCAAGAACGAAGTGTGCCATTCGGAATGCGCGCTTCTGCTTTCGGAAGCGATTTTAAAGTGGGCTGGGCCAATAAGTGACGCCATCGACGGCACGTTCATGGAGATTGACTACGTGCGCGCGTACGGAGTTCCGTTGCCGATTCTTGACAAGTAAAAGAAGGGTAGTGTAAAATACGTGCCGCTTGGGGAGAATAAACACGCACTGATTTTGGTATAATAGATGCACATGGCAAGTTTAGCGTGTAGTAGCGTTCTGCGGCGGGTGTCAAGGCCGTTCGGCTTGAGCCGCAGAAGCCACGGGAAACGGGTCGAGGAATTTAGGATGAAAAACACAAAAAGACTGGTCATTTCGGCAGGGTTCGTACTGGCCACGGGCGTCGCGCTTGCGGGACCGTGGGTGAAGTACGGCGACGGGCCTGTGCTCGGGAACAAGAAGCTCGGCACGTGCTTCGACATCAACGTCGTCACGAACGGCCCCGCGCCTTACACGATGTACTTCTCGTGGCGTCCGAGGAAGTCCATCGCGTTCGTGAGGAGCAATGACGCGCTCACATGGACGCAAAGCCCGGAAATCTGCCTGCGCGAGAACCCCGCGAGCGGCTGGGAGGATATCGTCAACCGCTCCTGCACCGTCAAGAAGGACGGCGTGTGGCACATGTGGTACACCGGCCAGTGCGCGAAGGAAAAGTGGAGGGGCCGAATCGGCTATGCGGTGTCGAAGGACGGCGTCCACTTCGAGCGCGTGAGAAAGGAGCCGGTCCTTGAGGCGACGGAGACGTACGAGAAGCCCTCCGTGATGTGCCCCACCGTGATGTGGGACGAGCAGCGCCAGGTCTGGCGCATGTGGTATTCGGGCGGCGGCACGTACGAGCCGGACCGCAACTGCTACGCGGAATCGAAAGACGGCGTCAACTGGGTGAAGAAGGGCGTGGTGCTCACGCACGGCCCGCGCGAATCGTGGTACCGCGACCGCGTGGCGGGCTGCGAGGTGCACAAGCTGCCTGACGGGCGCTACGCGATGTTCTTCATCGGGTATCCCGATTTGGACACCGCACACATCGGCTGCGCGATCTCGCCGGACGGCATCCGCGACTGGAAGGTGATTGACCAGTCTCCGCTCGTCATTCCCGATCCCGGCATGTGGGATTCGAGCGCATGCTACAAGCCTTCCGTCTTCCGCGATGAGAAGAACAACCGCTGGATGCTGTGGTACAACGGCCGCAGCGGCGGCCCGGAGTACGTGGGGTGCGCCGTGCACGAGGGGCTCGACCTCGAGGCGCCGCCCGACAAGCTGCCCGATCCCAGGAAACTACTTTCGACGTACGTGCGCCGCTTCAACGCCAACGACGAGGAGACTGTCACGAACGCCATCCCGAACGCCGCCGCCGAGAAGTTCCTCGCGGAGAACGTCCCGTTCTTCGCGTGCCCCGACCGCGAGATCGAGCGCACCTACTATTTCCGCTGGTGGACCTTCCGCAAGCACATCCGTAAGGGCGCGCGCGGCGGATGGCGCATCACGGAGTTCCTGCCGAAGGTCGGCTGGAGCGGCACCGACAACACGATCGTGTGCGCGGCGGGGCACCACTTCCGCGAAGGACGCTGGCTGCGCGACCCGCAGTATCTTGCAGACAATGCCCGCTTCTGGCTCGCCGGCAAGGACGCGTCGCACAGATGGGGCTATTCAAGCTGGCTCTACACGGGGACGTGTCAGCTTGCCGAAGTCTCGGGACTGGACGACCTGCCCGCCGCGCTGCTCGACGACGCCGTGAAGTTCTACGATCGCTGGGAAAAGGGCGTTCCGAAGCAGAGGGGCAAGTTCATCATGGGCGGCGACGGCAAGGGCGGGTTCATGTCCCTCGACGGACACGAGGGCACGGAGATCTCTCTCGGCGGCAGCGGATGGAAGCCGCTCTTCAACTCGGCGATGTGGAGCGAGGCGAAGAGCATTGCCGCCGTCGCGCGCCGTGTCGGTAAGGCGGATCTTGCCGCGCAGTTCGAGGCGAAGGCCGAAGGCGTCCGCAAGGCGCTGATGGCGAAGTGCTGGAACGGCGACCTCAAGTTTTTCACCACGCGGCACCGGGATGGTGCATTGACAGCAGTGCGCGAGCTGCACGGCTATGCCCCGTGGTACTTCGGGATGCCGCTTGACGTCGTGCCCGACTGGGAGCAGCTCTTCGACGAAAAGGGCTTTGCCGCCCAATACGGCCTCACCTTCCCCGAACGCCGCGCGAAGGGCTTCACAATCGCCTACAAGGGGCACGAGTGCCAGTGGAACGGGCCGAGCTGGCCGTTCGCGACCTCCGTCGCGCTCACGGCATACATCAACGGTCTCCACTCCCGCGCGCGCAAGCCCGGCGAGAGCGAGCGCTTCACGTTCCTGATGTGGCAGTACGCCTTCGCTCACAAGCTGCACCGCACGCCCACCAATCCCGTCGGACGCAGGTTCGACCCGACGGTGCCCTGGATCGACGAAAACATGAATCCCGACACGGCGGACTGGATCGCCCGCACGCTCCTCCATCAGCGCAAGCAGAAACCCCGCGAGCGCGGCAAGGACTACAACCACTCGACGTTCTGCGATCTGGTTGTCTCCGGACTAGTTGGTTTCATGCCGGAGGGCGCGGACGGCTTCTCGGTCGATCCGCTCTGCCCCGCGACGTGGGACTACTTCATTCTCGACAACCTCCGCTACCGCGGCCATGACGTCTCCATCCGTTGGCACCGCGGGCGCGGGCTCACTGTGAAGGTAGACGGACGCGAGGCCGCGCACAGTCAGACGCTCGCCAAGATGCACGTGCGCCTAGAGAAATGAAAGAAAGGCGGTAACGATGGGCAGCGGTGAATGTCAGGACATAGGTCGGCGCGCGTTTCTTGAACGCGCGGCATGGGCCGTTACCGTGGCGGCAGTCGGAAGCGGCGCGGCGTCGAAGGCCGCGCCCGTGCAGGGTAAGGCGTCCCTCGTGGGATTCGCGGCGTCGAAGCTCGAGAAGATCCGCGTGGCGGTGATCGGCACGGGCGGACGCGGCGGCAGTGCTGTGCATCGTCTTTGCCACGTGCCCGGCGTGGAGGTGGTGGCGCTCTGCGAACTCGACGAGAACAAGGCGAAGCACCATCAGCAGGCGCTGAAGAAGAATGGTTTCAGGGAGCCGCAGCTCTTTATTGGCCCCGAGGCGTACAAGAAGCTGTGCGAATCCGGCGTGTGCGACCTCGTGCACATCAACACGAACTGGGAGTCGCACGGCATGATCGCGCGCTATTCCGTGGAGTGCGGAATACACACGATGGTGGAGGTGCCGGGCGTGCGCAGGATCGACGACGCCTGGGCGATCGTGGAAGCCGCCGAGAAGAACCGCTGCCACTGCATGCCGCTCTCCAACTGCTGCTACGACGAGGACGCGATGACGATGATAAACGCGGCGCATGCGGGCATCCTCGGCGAGCTCGTGCATGGTGAGGGCTGCTACCTGCACTTCACGCGCAATTTGCGTAGCCAGGGCTTCCAAGACGCCAACAGGATATTCTCGTCGCTCGAGGCGCTTAGAAACCACACGGGAATGTGCTACTGCGTGCATGCGCTCGGGCCGATCTCGCTCGCGATGAACATCAACAGAGGCGACAGGCTGGAGCATCTCGTATCGATGGGCAACAAGGGATTCGGCTGGGAGATGTACGCGCAGAAGAAGTTCGGTCCGAAGGCGAGGGTTTCGCAGATCAGGTTCGAAGCGAACGACTTCAACACCACGTGCGTCTACACGGCGCAGGGAAAGACGATCCTCCTTCGGCAGTGCAACGACGTTCCGATGCCGTACACGCGCTTCAACTCCATCTATGGCTTCAACGGAACGATCGAGACGCGTCCGCTGCGCGTCGCGGTCGAGAAGAAGTTCGACGCGGGCGCGGGGAACTTTCTTGAAGGCGCCGAGCTTGACGCGTTCCGCGCGAAATACGGTTCGCCGCTCTGGAGGAAGGACGCTGCAACGGCCAAACGCATTGGCGGACACGGCGGGCAGGATTACTTCATGGACTTCCGCTGGGCGCACTGCATCCGCAACGGCCTGCCGCTCGACATGAACGTGTACGACCTCGCCGCGTGGAGCGCCATCTTCGAGCTGAGCGAGAAGAGCGTCCGTAACCGCTCGCAGGCGCAGGACATTCCCGACTTCATGCGCGGCGCATGGAAGACCACCAAGCCCGACACGGCGATATGACGCTGCCTTCCCTCGCGCGGCGCTGCACACGGCGCAGGCGTCGCGGTCGATGTTCTCGTTCGTAACCTGCGTGTCGGCGAGCTCTCCCGGATAGACAGCGAAAGGCGCCTGGGCGACAAGCGCGAGCGCCATCGTCGCCATCTCCTTCACAGCATGCTTCTGCTTGTTCGTTTTTACCATGCCGACATTGTACCACACTTACATAATGGCGACATGGGGCTAGAATACGCGGTTGATGATCTCGGCTGCCGAGTTGAGGCAGGCACGGTAGTCGCTTGGCGTCTTTGCGAGCGGGAAGCGGATGCCGGACCAGTCGATCTTGTGGTGGTTCTTGCCGCTGATGTAGCGGAAGCCGATCTTCTCAAGTTCGGCTATGGCGGAGGCGTCGAGGTTGGAGCCGGCATCCTTGACGATCTGCCGTACGGCCTCGCGGCGGGCCTCGAGTTCGCCGGAGGGTGGATTGGCGGCGATTACGGCCTCGAGGATCCGGGCGCGGCGGTCGCGCCCAGCGGCCTCTGCCGCGCGGTATGCGTCGCGCAGAGTCTCCACAACGTGTTCGCGCAGCTCGCCCGTGAACTTCTCGGCGAAGGCAGGGGGCTTCTCGAGCATCACCGACGACGAAAGCGACGTGCGCTGTGCCTCGACGAGAAGGTCCTTGAGGCGGGATATCTCGCGGTCGCGCTCCTCGATCGCCCGGTCTCGCTCCGCGATAGTGCCATCGCGGGCGGCGACTTCGGCGGAGAGCCTTGAAATCTCCTCCGGATCCGGACGGGGGGAGGCGCGAAGCTCGTCTAGCTCCTTTAGCGCGGCGGTGTGTTCGTCTCGCAGCTGGGCGAGGTCGGCGGCCAGGGATTCGCATGCCGCCATCTGCGCTTCGAGCTCACCTGACAACTTGGCTTCTCGCGCGGCTGCGGCCTCGCGTTCTGCGGCGAGGGCGCTTGCGGCCTGCTCCTCGCGCACTCGTGAAATGGTGGACGGGGTTACGATCGTCGTATGCCGCTCTGGAGCTGCGGGGGTGCGGGCGTCCTTCCTGCGGTCTTCGCCAGGGCCGAGCAGGGATGAGAAGTAGTCGGACGCGTTTGAGGCGCCCACGAGGGCTCGGTCGGCGGAGGAAACGGGCTTGGGCGGCTCGGGCGCGGGCTTAGGGGGCGCTGGCTTGAATTTGAGCTTAGAGAGGTCGTTGAAGGTCCCCATGGGTCTATGTTCCTTTCATTGGATGTGTTTCACAAGATTATACCACAAATTTCGGAAACTGTCGCAGCCGCTGAAAGCGACGTGGAAAATGAAGCGCGCGAAACCGCGAAACTAGAAACCACGAAACTAGAAGCCGCAACCACTTTTTTCCATTTACCCATTGACTTTTCACCTAAAAAACGATACTATTATCGTCGTTTTTCACGGTGGTTCAGCGAATCACCGAAGTGTTGTTTTGTTTTTTGACAAGAGAGGAAGCTGCATCATGGCCACGAACAATGACTTGTTGGCAATAGTGAACTACATCGAGCGCGAGCGCGGTGTGGACCGCGAGATTGTGCTTGGCGCAATCGAGAGCGCGGTAACGAAAGCCGCCGTCAGGAACAATCCCGACGTGACGAGAGACCTCCGCGTGGCCATTGACCGCAAGACTCTCATGCTGCATGTGTACGACACGAAGGTCGTGACCGACGAGGACTTGGGGCCTGGCTACATTTCCGTGGCGCGCGCGCGCCGCATCAAGCCCGACGCCGCCGAAGGCGAAACTCTTGAGATCGAGATACCCGCCGCGAAGCTTGGGCGCATAGTGGCCGCCGCCACGCGCCAGGGCATCACGGACGCCATCCACAACGCGGAGCGCGACAACACTTTCGTTGAATACAAGAACCGCGTCGGCGAGATCGTGAGCGGCACCGTGACGGCCGTGAACCACCGCGACCTCTACGTGATGGTTGGCAAGACGGAGATGGTGCTGCCCGGCAAGGAGCGCATCCCCATGGAAGAGCACAAGGTGGGCGATTCGATCCGCGCGATCGTGGACAAGGTGCGCGACCCCGACGACAACAAGGAGAGGCAGCGCGGCGCCTCCTTCAGCGCGCAGAGCCACGCCGTCATGCTCAGCCGCTCCTCGCCCGAGTTCGTGCGCACGCTCTTCCGCCTCGAAGTCTCCGAGATCGCCGACGGCGTGGTGGAGATCATGGGCATCGCCCGCGACGCCGGCTACCACACCAAGATAGCGGTGCGCACGCACGACGACAAGGTGGACCCCGTGGGCGCGTGCGTGGGCCTGAAGGGCGCGCGCGTGCGCAACATCGTGCGCGAGCTCAACGGCGAGAAGATCGACATCGTGCGCTGGAGCGACGACATGAAGAACTACGTGACCCAGGCTCTTGCCCCGGCGAAGCTTGAGTCCGTGGAAGTGGACGTGGCGCGCGGTTCGGTGCATGCCACCGTGGCGCCCAGCGAATACTCCAAGGCCATCGGCAAACGCGGCCAGAATGTGCGCCTCACCTCAAAGCTCACCGGCTGGCATGTGGAGGTGACCAAGGCCATGTCGCTCGCAAGCTTCGAAGACCAGAAGGCCGAGGCCATCAAGAACCTTGCCGAGACCTTCAGCGTGTCAACCGCTGTTGCAACGCAGCTTGCCGATGCCGGCTTCCTCACTGTGGACGGAATCGTGGAGAGCGACGAGGAGGGCTTCATCGCGGCTACCGGACTCGACGAGGTCACCGCCAAGGGCCTCTACGCCGCCGCTCAGGCGGTGGCCGAGCTTACGGCCCAGGCCGAAGAGGAGAACGGCGAGGGCTGAGAGTCGGTTGCGCGGCAGCAAATTCGTTTCGGCTTCAATGTGGTGAGAGGGAATTGTCATGAGAGTATATCAGTTCGCCAAGAAGATCGGCGCCACGTGCGCAACGGTCATGAAATGGGCAGAGGAGTGCGAAATCGAGGTGTACTCGCCGCTCTCGGAGCTTGAAGGCGATGACGCCAATACGCTGAACGCCCGCTTCCTCAAGGAGGGGCCTGCGACTGTCAAGGCCGAGACTGAGGCCGTTCGCGCACGCGGAAAGGCGAAGGCCGAGAAGGCTGTGAAGGCGCGCGCCGCCAAGGACAAGGCACAGGCTGAGGCCCTTGAGGCCGCACGCAGGCGCGCCATGGCCGTACACAACGGCGAGCCTTTCGTGATGACTCCGGCCGAGCCGCCGAAGGCGGAAGAAGTCCACGCAGAGAAGCCGGCGAAGGAGCAGACGGAGCCGGTTGAGGAGAAGGGGCCGAAGGTTGAGATCGGAGTGTCCCTGCCCGAACTGCCCAAGGTGAGCTTTGAGATGTCGGAGGAGCAGGACACTTCTGGCGGAGATGATTTCGAGGACGAAGACGACGAGGACGCTCTCGACTATCTGCAGGGCAAGGACCGCGGACGCTCCTCCAAAAAGGACGTCAAGAAGGAGAAGGATTCCAAGAAGGACGAGGAGAAGGGTGGCTCCAGGCGCGACCGCGAGAGAGGCGAGCGCGACAGGAAGGACGCTCCTGCGAAGAAGGACCGCGATGTGCGCGCTACGGCAAGAACTGCCGAGCCTGCCGCCGCGCGCCGTTCTGCCGCGCCAGCTGCGCCCGCAGCGCCTGCTGCCAAGCATCCTGCAGCGCCGCAGCGCCCCGCCTCCACGCGCGTGGGCGGTCATCGCGCGGGCTTCTCTTCCGTGTCCATGAAGCTGTCACGTCCGCAGGTGCAGATCGGCACTGCCAAGCCGGTGGTCACGGCAGTCGGCGCGCCGACTGCCGCCCCCGCCGCTCCCGCGAAGCCAACGATATCGCTTTCCGTGTCGACCCGCGAGATCTCGATCCGCGGCGCGGTGGTGGTGAAGGAGCTCGCGCTCAAGCTCGGCATACGCCCGAACAGGCTAATCGCCGATCTCATGGGCCTGAAGATACTCGCCTCCATCAACCAGCGCGTCGAGCCGGAGGTGGCCATCAAGGTGGCGCAGAAGTACGGCTACAAGGTGAACGTGGAGCACGCGCGCGACGCTGCGAACAAGAAGCCCGTGCTGAAGTCGATCGACGCAGACGACGAGATCCCGCAGGACAAGCCCGAGGACATGCAGCCGCGTCCTCCGGTGGTCACCTTCCTCGGCCATGTGGACCACGGCAAGACGACTCTCATGGACTACATCCGCCACGCGCACGTGGCGGCCGGCGAGGCTGGCGGCATCACGCAGCAGATCTCCGCCTACCAGGTGGACGTGCAGGGCCGCAAGATCACGTTCCTCGACACGCCCGGCCACGCCGCGTTCAACGCGATGCGCCAGCGCGGCGCGCAGCTCACCGACATCGCAGTGATCATCATCGCGGCAGACGACGGCATCATGCCGCAGACCGAGGAGGCTATCAAGTTCGCCCGCCAGGCCGGCGTGCAGATCATGGTGGCCATCACCAAGTGCGACAAGCCCACCGCCAACACCCAGCGCGTCAAGCAGCAGCTGCAGAAGGCCGGTCTCACCCCCGAAGAGTGGGGTGGCGACATCGTGTGCTGCGAAGTGTCGGGCGTCTCGGGCCAGGGCGTGGACAACCTTCTCGAGATGATGCTGCTGCAGGCCGACGTGCTCGAGCTTTCCGCCAACCCTCGCCGCCGCGCCAACGGCTACGTGATCGAGGCCGAGCTCGAACAGGGCTTCGGCCCCTCCGCCACGCTGCTCGTCACCGGCGGCACCCTCAAGGTGGGCGACGCAATCCTCATCGGCGAGCACTTCGGCAAGGTGCGCTCTCTCATCGACGACCGCGGCCGCCGCATCAAGGAGGCGCCTCCCGCGACGCCCGTGAAGTGCACTGGTCTCTCCGGCGTGCCCGAAGCAGGCGCGGAGTTCCGTGTGATGCTCGACGAGAAGCGCGCCCGCACGCTCGCCGAGGAGACGGCCCGTCTGCGCAAGGAGCAGGAGCTTTCGCAGACGAAGGCGCTCTCGCTCGACGACCTCATGAGCCAGATGAACGCCGGCGACAAGCGCGAGCTGAGCGTGGTAGTGAAGAGCGACACGCAGGGCTCACTCGAGGCGATCGTCGAGGCGCTGCGCGGCATCAAGAGCGAGAAGGTGGGCCTCAAGATCATCGGCACTGGCACGGGCAACGTCTCCATCACCGACGTGAAGAGCGCCGCCGCTGGCAAGGCCGTGATCGTGGGCTTCGACATCGGCTGCGACTCCGGCGTGCAGCAGCAGGCCCGCCACGACGGCGTGCGAATCAACTCGTTCCGCATCATCTACGAGCTGATCGACCATGTGAAGAAGACCATGCTCGACCTTCTGCCGCCAGAGTACACAGAGAAGATCAAGGGCCACGCCCAGGTCAAGGCGATCTACGACATCGGCAAACTCGGAAAAATCGCAGGCTCGCAGATGCTCGACGGCTCTCTCGTGGCCTCGGCCCGCTACCGCATCCTCCGCAACGGCGCCAAGGTGTGGGAAGGCAAGGTGCAGACGCTGCGCCACTTCAAGGACGAGGTCAAGGAGGTCACCGGCCAGCAGGAATGCGGCATCTGCTTTGCGAACTACGAGGGCTTCGCCGAGGGCGACGTGGTGGAGTGCTATATCCTCGAGGAACTGCCGCGCTCGCTCTAGCGGGACGCGGCCAAGGAGCGTGAAATGGCAGTTGACCGTCTTGAAAGAGTGAACTCGCTTCTGCGCCGCGTGATCGGCGAGGCGATGTTCCGCGTGCTGCAGGGCGACGACGTGAATCCCGGCGTAGTCACCGTGACCGCCGTCGCGTGCGCCAAGAACCTGCGCAACGCCACCGTGAAGGTGAGCGTGTTCGGCGACGCAGCCGAGCAGAGCCGCGTGATGGGCCACATCATCCGCCGCACGCACGAATTCGAGCGCATCGTCAACGCAGAGGTGCGCCTGAAGTTCACGCCGCAGCTGCGGTTCGTGATCGACCATTCGCTTGAGAAGGGCGACCACGTGCTCAGCATCATAAGCGAGATCGAGAAGAACGAGAGCGGCGCGAATGGCTAACCTCGCCTCAATTGCCATGCTTGCAGAGCAGGACGGCCTGCTGCTTGTGGACAAACCCGTCCAGATCGCCTCGCACGACGTGCTAAAGGCCGTGAAGACGCGCTTCAACCTGGTGAAGATCGGCCATGGCGGCACGCTCGAGCCCAATGCCACGGGCCTTCTTGTGCTTCTCGTGGGCGACGCAACGCGCGTCTCGGGCGACGTGATGGACGGCGACCGCGAATACTCTGCGACAATCCGTCTCGGGCGCGTGACCGACACTGCGGACCGCGAAGGCCGCACGCTCTCAGAGTCCCCGTTTGACGGCGTCACTCGCGAGGCGCTCGATGCCGCTCTTCCCGAGTTCCGCGGCGACATTTTCCAGACGCCTCCTGCCTTCAGCGTGATGAAGCGCCCCGACACTCCGTCGTACGGAATCGTCCCCACCGACCCCGCCGACGCCAAGGCCCGCCTAGTGCACGTGTTCCGCCTGGCCGTGACGGAGTTCGCGCCGCCGCTCGTGTCGTTCGACATCCTCTGCACCAAGGGCGTGTGCGTGCGCGCACTTGCCCACGATCTCGGCGCGCAGCTCGGCTGCGGCGCCTCTCTCGAGACGCTGCGCCGCACGCGCTGCGGCAGATTTTCCGTGGACGAGGCGCTTGGCTTCATGGACGTGATGAAGCTCGATCCCGTGGCGTTCAAGGACCGTCTCGTTCCAATGGCGAGGGCCTTTGCCTGATGAACCTCGCCGTGGGCTTCTTCGACGGCGTGCATGTCGGCCACCGCCGGATTCTCGCCTGCGCCGATGCAGCGCTCACTTTCCGCGACCATCCCGCGCGCGTGCTTGCGCCGTCGCGCGCGCCTGCGCTGCTGATGACTTCGTCCGCAAGGCTTGCCGCCGTAGAGGCGGCGCTGCGTCCCGGAGCGACCGGGCGAGTGCGCGCGCTTGATTTCACGCCCGACTTCGCCGCCGAATCCGCAGAGGCGTTCGCTCTCTGGCTGCGCCGCGAATATCCCGATCTGGAGGAGATTCTCTGCGGACCAAACTGGCGCTTCGGCGCAGGAGGAGTTGGCGACGCCGCTTTCCTGCGCGAGAGGGGATTTGCCGTGCGCGCGATGCCGTTCGTCGAGATCGACGGTTCGCCCGTCTCCTCCACGCGCATCCGCGCCGCGATTGCCGCAGGCGACATGGCCGATGCAGCGCGTCTCCTGGGGCGTCCATGGCGCGAGGAGGGCGAGGTCGTTCCGGGTAAGGGTTTGGGACGCGCGCTTGGATTTCCCACGATGAACGTGAAGGTGGCTGAAGGACTGGTGCGCCCTCCATGCGGCGTGTACGCCGTGGAGACGCCGCTTGGGCGCGCCGTGGCGAACTGGGGTGTCGCGCCGACGATGGGGGAGAAGGCGTGGGAGCATCCCGTCCTTGAAGTGCATGTGGTCTCAACGCATCCTGTCGCCGCGCCGAAGACGCTTGCGGTTGACTTTCTCGCGTTCATCCGCCCCGAGCGCGTCTTCTCCGGCGAAGATGCGCTTCGCGCGCAGATCGCCGCCGACATTCTGGCGGCGCAGGGCATGGACGAATTGTTTCTAAACTGACACTAAGTCACAAGGCATGTCCGCAACGGCTGAAAATGTGCTATAATGTCTGCCATGAAAACAGACATTACTAGACGACGTTTTGCGGCAGGCGCGGCGTGCGCCGCTCTGGCCGCGTGCGCCGATGCCAAGAGAGGAAAGCCCGCCATGAAGGAGATAGCTCTTCCACCGCTGCCGTATGCCGAAGACGCACTTGCGCCCGTCATCTCGGCAAAGACGATTTCCTACCACTACGGAAAGCACCATGCCGGGTACATAAAGGCACTGAATGGCCTTATATCCGGAACTCATTATGAAACTCTGTCGCTCTCGGAGATGGTGGGGCTTTCGCGCGAGCTGAACGATCCCGGGATATTCAACAATGCAGCCCAGGCGTGGAACCACGACTTCTACTGGCATTCGCTCGCCCCTGTGGGCAAGGGAGGCGAACCGTCGGCCGAACTGCTCAAGGCGATCAACGAGTCGTTCGGGTCGCTTGACAATTGCAAGAAGGCGCTTTCCCAAGCCGCCACGAGGCAATTCGGAAGCGGCTGGGCGTGGCTCGTCGCAAAGGGCGGAAAACTCCTCGTGGAGAGTACAGGCAACGCCGACACGCCGTGCAGGCAGCAGTACGTGAAGCCGCTTCTCACCATCGACGTGTGGGAGCATGCCTACTATCTCGACTGGCAGAACAACCGCGCCGCATACGTCAAGGCGATTGTCGACGGTCACCTGGACTGGTCCGCCGCCTCCAGTCGCTTCGCGTCGGCCTGAGACGACTGGAGGTGTTCCAATGGCAGCCGCCCATAATGAAGGCGCATCGCGCCGAAAGGCCGGATCTCTGGACCGGCGCTCGTTCGTTGGATCGCTCGCGGCGTTTGGCGCGGGACAGGTTGCGTTTGGCGCGACGAACTGCGTTGAGCAGACGTCTGCCGCGCCTAAGCCGAATAACAGGTTCTCGGCGTGGGACGAAGTGTCGCTTGGCGGCACGGGCATTCGCACGTCGCGTCTTGGCTTCGGAACGGGCGTGAAGTCCGGCAACCGCTCCAGCGGGATGGTCCGCCGCAACGGACACGACGGCGCGGTGAAGCTGGTGCGCGCCGCATACGAGCGCGGGATAAGGTTCTTCGACACTGCCGACAGCTACGGCACCCACGCGGTGCTGCGCGAGGCGCTCTCTCCGTTTCCGCGTTCGTCCTACGTAATCTGCACGAAGTACTGGTTCATGGGCGGCGGCATCCCGGAGGCCGACAAGTCCGACGTCGAGAGCTCCGTCAGCCGCTACCTTCGCGAGCTAGGAACGGACTACATTGACATTTTGCAGCTGCATTGCGTGTTTCAGCCAGATTGGCCGACAAATCTCCAGAAGCACATGGAGGGGCTTGAGCGCTGCAAGAAGGCAGGAAAGATCCGCGCCCATGGCTGCTCGTTCCACGGCGCGAAGTCGCTTCCGCTCGCTGCCGACACGAAGTGGCTTGACGTGGCGCATGTGCAGATCAACCCGTTTGGAAGCAAGATGGGACTCAAGCCAGACGAGGCGCTTGAGCAGGTACGGAGACTGCACGCCGCCGGGAAGGGCGTGATCGGGATGAAGGTGCTTGGCGAAGGGGCTATAGCCAAGGAAGGGCGCATGGACCAGTCGATTGCCTGGGTGCTGAAGAACAATGCTGCGGATGTGCTTGACATCGGTTTTCTCGACATCGCCGAGATCGACGACATCGCCCGCCGTATCGCGGCGGTCGAGGGGACAGTCCCCAACACCTAGCGGGGACAGTCCCCAATGCTTCCAAGGGGGACAGTCCCCAATATCCAAGGGGGACAGTCCCCAATGCTTCCAAGGGGGACAGTCCCCAATGTTTGAAAAGGAGAACAGATGAGAACACCTAGCGGGGACAGTCCCCAATGCTTCAAGGTGACAGTCCCCAATATCCAAGGGTGACAGTCCCCAATGCTTCCAAGGGGGACAGTCCCCAATGTTTAGAAAAGGAGAACAGATGAATGAAAAAAGCGGACGGGCCTGCGAAACGTTGGGTTGTCTTCGTTGGGCGCGGCTGTTGGCTCTTGTGGCGGGGATTGCCGCAGTTGGAGGCGTGAATGGTGCGGTGTCGTATATAGTTGATTCCGCCGAGGGGCCTGAGAAGGCGAAGTGGGCCGAAGACGTGCTTGAGTTCGCTGATCCGTTCATCGGCTCAGGCGGCACGGGCCACACCACTCCGGCGGCCGCGTATCCGTTCGGCATGGTCCAGCCTGGCCCTGACACCAGCCACTCCGGCTGGGAACATTGCTCCGCCTACCAGTACGGCGACAAGCGCATCAGGCGCTTCTCCCAGAACCATCTGAGCGGGACAGGCTGTTCTGAGTTCACCGACCTTGGATTCATGCCCTCGGCCGATGACCCTGACGATGCGCTGAGGCGCGACTATTCTGCCGGTTTCGACAAGGCTACGGAAAATGCGTCGCCGGGATACTACACCGCCACGCTTGAATGCGGAACGAAGGTGGAGGCGACGTGCACGAGGCATGTGTCGCTCTTCCGCTTCACGTTTCCGAAGGGCAAGAAGGCGTCGCTCCTGTTCGATCCGTCGTGGTCGTTCTCCAGGACAAAGTCCGCAGAAATCGCCACGATGAAGGATAGACGCGTCTCGGGACACGTCGACCGCCACGGCTGGCCGGGCCACGAGTACTGGTTCGCCTGGGAGGTGTCTGCCGAGCCCACGCGCGCGCGCGTCGTCAGAGAGGCCATGGCGGAGAAGGGCAGAGTGCCGATCTGCGCGTACGAATTCGATGCGGACAGGGACAACGTCATCTACCTCAAGGTCGCGCTGTCGCGCACCTCCGCCAAGGGCGCGCGCCGCAACATCGACAAGGAGGTGCCGGACTGGGACTTCGACGGGGTGCTTGCCGCCAACCGCGCCGCCTGGCGCAGGATACTCGAGCGCGTAAAGGCGAAGGGCACCAGAGACCAGCTAAAGACACTCTATACTTCGCTCTACCACCTCTGCTTCCAGCCGAACACTATTTCAGACGTTGACGAACCCGACCTCTATTCCACCTTCTCGTGCTGGGATACGTATCGCGCGGCGGGTCCGCTCTACACCATCCTCACTCCCGAATACGTGCCCGCGTTCATCAACTCGATGTTGTGGCACTTCGAGAAAAACGGCCACCTCCCCGTATGGACCCTCTGGGGCAAGGACAACCAGTGCATGGTCGGCGTGCATTCAGTGCCCATGATTGTCGATGCGTACCTGAAGGGCTTCAAGGGCGTGGACTGGGAGCGGGCGTTCGACTGCGTGCGCAAGACGCTGAGGGAGAACCGCGGCAGATGGATTGCGCGATACGAGCTCCTCGACAAGTACGGCTACTATCCCTGCGACTTCATCAAGAACGAATCGGTGTCGTGGCTGCTCGAAAACTGCTACGACGATGCCTGCGCGTATCGTATGGCCAAGAAGCTCGGCGGCAGGAAAGAGGACGAGAAGTTCTTCCTTGAGCGTTCCCGCACCTGGACGAAGTGCTTCGACCCGAAGACCGGCTTCATACGCGCCCGCGACTCGAAGGGCAGATGGCGCGAACCTTTTGATCCCTACAGAATCCACGGCGAAGGCCATCACCACTACACGGAGGGCAACGCATTCCACTGGAACTGGCATGTCATGCAGGATCCTGACCTTCTCGTCAAACTGCTTGGCGGCAAGGACGCCGCGCTCAAGAGGCTTTACGGACTCTTCAACGAAGACCCCAGCAAGCTTTCCGATGCGCCGCCGGATGTGACCGGTCTTATCGGGCAGTACTGCCACGGCAACGAGCCTAGCCACCATAACATCTATTTCTTCTCTTTGCTCGGCAGGCGCGACCTCGCCGCCCAGTACATAAGGGAAGTGATGGATACGCAGTATCAGACCACTCCCACGGGCCTCTGCGGAAACGACGACTGCGGGCAGATGAGCGCGTGGTGCATATTCAGTACGCTGGGTTTCTATCCGTTCGACCCGTGCGGCGGCAAATACGTGCTTGGTGAAGCGCAGATGGAGGAGATATCCATCGACGTAGGCGGCGGCAAGCGGTTCCGGGTGTCGTCCGAACTGCCCGGCGAGGCTTCCAAGGCGGTTCAGTTCAACGGACGCAAGATGGACGGCGTCATGATCGCCCACGACGAGATAATGAAGGGCGGCACGCTCGACTTCGTTGGAGGCACCTCGAGGTTCGACTACGTCTTCGACACGACCGGCGCCCCGGAACTTGCCGCATGGACCAGGCAGAACCTTGCGCCGCTTATCCGCAAATGGTATCCGAAGCTGACCGAGATGTTCCCGTCGGAAGGCTGGAGCCCGAACAGGAAAGTCAGATTCCGCTTCAAGGAGAGAATCGGCTGCCCGGCGTATGCGGCTGGCAACTGCGTGACTTTGGACCGCGAGTGGATCAATAGCAACCCCACGGACGTCGGCTGCGCGATACACGAGCTTTTCCACATTGTCCAGGGCGGGTATCGCAAAGCTCCTGGCTGGCTTGCAGAAGGACTTGCCGACTACGTCAGGTTCTATCTCTATGAGCCTGAAGCGCATGGATGCGACTTGATTCTAGGCTCCTCCGAGGTACGCTACAACCAATCCTATCGCGTGTCCGCAAACTTCCTCAATTTTGTAGAAACGAAATACCCCGGCGTCGTGAAGGAGCTGAACGCGCTCTGCCGTCAGGGCAAATATGAAGAAGAGACCTACTGGAAGAAGCGCACCGGCAAGACGGTCAAAGAAATCGAGAGGGAATGGAAGTCCCTAGGGGATATGCCGTTCAGGTACTACCGCTTCTGCGTTGACCGCACGAAGCGCCCGGCCGACTGCATGCAGCTTTCCGAAATCGAGCTGATCGATTCAAAGGGCAAGGTGATTCCCGCCGGGAGATTCGAGCTTGGCTTCAACGGTAGCGGCGGCAGAAAGTTCGGAAATGGCGAAACGCCTGACCGGGCCATTGACGGCGACGTCGAAACCAAGTGGCTGGATTTCAGGGCCGAGCACAATGCCAAGCCCTCGCTTCGCGCCGCCGTTTGGCTGCAGTTCAAGTTCGCCTCGCCGACTGAGCTCTCCGGCTACAGGTGGTACACGGCGAACGACTTTGAAGACCGAGATCCCGGCGCCTGGCGCCTCCTCGGATCCAACGACGGCGCCAACTGGGTCATGATCGACCAGGTCACCGGCTTTCGCGCCACTTCAGAGCGCAACAAACTCGCCTTCTCCCGGCGCCTGCCAGAAGTGAAGTAGGAATCCGTCGGCGCACGAAGATGCACATTACTGCGTAAGACCGGAAGCCCGCGCTTTGTGCCGCGTATGGCTACGCTCGCCGAATTAGAAGCGGGCGAGATCGAGCATTGAGCCTGGGCCGAGCGCGCGAAGATAGATGAAGAAGTAGAAGCGGTTGTCGCATTCCTCCTTCGAGCCGTCCACGCGCGTGTACGAGGTCTCGTGTGCGAACTGGAAGCGGTAGCCGATGCAGTCCGTCATCAGGTCAAACCACGAGCCAACCTCGTCGAGGTCGTTGCGGCGGCAGTCGTAGCGGATGTACGGCGACCACGCGAACCAGTCGCACACGGTGTGCTCGAAGCCGAGCTGCACCACGTTTGAGTACTCGTAGTTCCATCTGTCGTAGAGGCTGGGAAGGTAGTTCCATATGCGGTGGTCGCGGCCGATGTAGCCGGCGTGCCACGCGAAGACGTCGGTGAGGCGCTGGCGGAAGAAGACGTCGGCGTAGGCGGCCTTGGAGTTTTCGCAGTCGTATTCGGCGCGGGTGTAGAACGTGACGTCGCGGGTGGGCAGCCAGCGGATGCGCGTGCCGGGAACCGCCTGGCGGTGTCCGCTGCGGCTGTAGTTGGGGTCTTCGTCCGTGTCGGGGTAGCCGGCGAGAGGGCCGTCCTTGTATGGGGTCATGGTCTCGAAGGGGATGGCGGCATACACGTCCCAGTCCAGAATGGTTCGTAGAATGTTCTGCTCGTCCGTTCTCTGGAAGACGTTGCGGATGCCGGGGCGCACGCCGTGCCAGCTGGTTGGAAGGCCGCGGCCCTCGAAGCCGAACTGGTCGAGCCAGTCGACGGAGCTGTCGTAGCTGTCGAAGACGTAGTGGCGCTTGCTACGGCCGGAGGAGAGCTGCGCGTTCTGGTAGGAGTAGTCGATGTACGGCTCGAAGGTGTGGCGCCACGAGTCGTTGAGCCAGCTGGTGGCGTGCGCGGAGAGGGTGAAGCCGAACTCGCAGATGTGGCGGAAGAGGGCGTCGCCGGAGGCCTTGAGGTATTCGGAGCTGCGCGAGCCGCTGTTGCTCCAGTAGGTGCCGCGGTAGCCGGCGCGCGGGTTGACGGCGAGCACGTCCCAGAGCTTGAAGGGGGCGGTCACGCGGTGCGCGGTGTCCATGCGAAAGGCCTGGTAGTCGGCGCCGCGTCCGCTCTCGCCGAGGTATGGAACGTAGCGGAACATCGGATCGTGCGAGCCGTAGCGGGCATAGTCGTGGTTGAGGTAGCCGGCGCGCGTCTGCGACTCGTAGTTGGCGGGGAGGTCCCAGATGGGCTGCGGGGCGATGTTGGCCCAGCCTTCCGGGAGGCGGGAGGTGCCGCCGTAGAAGTCGTTGATGGGACCGGATACGCTGCCGCCAACGGCCCATGAGAGCCAACGGTGTTCGTACCATGCTTCATTGGAGGGGAGGGACTCGAGGCGGTGGTCCTTGTCGAAGAAGTCGCGGTTCATGTGCGAGTCGCTGAAGTAGGTGGCATGCACTCGCAGGTCGTCGTTGGGCGAGAGTTCAGCGCTGTGGTCCAGCACCACACGGTAGCGGTGGCGGTCCACGTCGCTGCCCCAGTTCTGGTAGTTGCGGTGGTGCCCGCTCCAGCGGCGGCCGGTGTAGCGGTCGTAGTCCTCGTCCCAGGCGTTGTAGCCGGAGATCTTGCCCTTGCCGAACTCCTGCAGATCCCAGCGCAGCGACTGCCCCACGGCGAAGCCGTTTTTCGTGCGGTAGTCGGCCGAGGTCGATGCGCCCAGCTTGTAGCCGCCGGGTGTGCCGTCGTCGTACAGGTTGTACACGTATTTGGTGAGCAGAAAGCCGCCCCAGCGCGAGCGGTAGCCGGGCATTGCGCGCAGGCCGTAGTCGGTGTTGAGCGGGTAGTACCACATGGGCACCCAGAGAACGGGCACGTCCATGTACCTTAGCCATGCGTTCTTGACGAGCACGGCCTTGTCCTGGATGTATGTGAAGTCGCCGCGGAGGTCCCAGTGAAGATGGTCCACATCGTTGGAGCATGTGGTGGCCTTGGCGGGATTGCCGAAGGAGTAGATGCCGTCCACGCTGCGAGAGACGCGCTCCGAGAAGAAGCGGTACGGCGCGGCAGTGGCTGTGACGGAGCCAGTGGCGAGCAGAGCCCCGTCCTTGAGTCCACCCTGCAGGTACTTGCCTGTCACCGTGAGCTCGCCCGCGATGCGCTGGCCCTTCGCCTTCTGTGGAAGGGGGGCTGGGGCGAGGAGGTCTAGGATGCTAGACTCGGGGGAGAGAATATCCAGCATGTTAGACTCGGCTGCGACAGCGCCGAGCGTGGCGAGCGAGGCAAGAAAGAGTAGTGTCTTTTTCATTGTATTTTGTTCGCTTTGCGGGCTGAGTGTCATACGGCCGGTTTCCCGGCACCAGAAGAGTATAGCACTTGTCCGCTCTCCGCGTCCAGTATAGAATACGATTCCGGATGACGGTGGAGTTCCGAGACGAAGGTGAGCTTTGTGTTGAACTGTGCCTGCAGCTGTGCGAGAATCTGCGCGTCTTCGGTGCGCAGGCGCTGCATCACCGCGGGGGCGATCACTATCTTCGGCACGAACGGACGCTTCTCCGCGTCGGCCTTGCGCAGCAGGGACGTGAGCTGGCGCTGGAGTTCGATGGAGACTGCGAGCGGACTCTTCACCACGCCGTGGCCGCCGCAGCACGGGCAGGTGCTGCTGAGCATGGAGAGGATGGATTCCTCGTGGCGCTGGCGGCTCATCTCCAGGAGGCCGAGGTCGCTGATCTCGAGCACGTTGGTGCGCGCGCGGTCGCGCTTGAGCGCGTCCTTGAGCGCGCGGTACACCTGCTTCTGGTGCTTGCGGCTCTTCATGTCGATGAGGTCGAGCACCACGAGTCCGCCGATGTTCCTGAGGCGCAGCTGGCGGGCGACCTCCTCCACGGCCTCGAGGTTGACTTCGAGAATCGCCTCCTCCTGAGTGCCCTTGCACTTGTGGTGGCCGGTGTTCACGTCCACCGCGATGAGGGCCTCTGTCTCGTCGATCACGAGATAGCCGCCGCCTTTCAGGCGCACTTGGCGCTTGAATGCGTCGTGCAGCTGGCGCTCAACGCCGAGGCGCTCGAAGATGTTCTCTGCGCCGTCGTAGCGGCGCACCTTGCCGCGTGCGCGGCGGGAGATGCGGCTCGTGGCGTCGCGCAGCTTCTCGAAGGTGCTCTCGTCGTCCACGACAACGCTGTCGATGTCCTCGGTGAGCCAGTCGCGCACCACGCGCTCCACGAGGCCGGGCTCCTGCCACACGCAGCAGGGCGTGCGCAGGTTCTTCACGTTGCCCTGCAGCTCGTGCCAGCTCTGCAGGAGATTGCGCATGTCGCGCACGAAGGAGGTTCCCTTGGCGCCAACGCCTGCTGTGCGCACGATGAGGCCCACGTCGTCGGGCAGGAGAAGGCGGTCGAGAATCTTCTTGAGGCGCTTGCGCTCCTCGGCGTCGCCGATCTTGCGGCTGACGCCGCGAGTCTTGGTGCCGGGCATCATCACTAGGTAGCGTCCGGGAATGGAGAGATTCGTGGTCACGCGTGGCCCCTTGGTGGAGATGGGGCCCTTCGTCACCTGCACGATGATCTCGGTGCCGGGTTTGAAGCGCTCGTGGATCTCCTCGGTGGTGAGGCGCGGGGGCTTGCCGCGGCGCTTGGAGTTGTTCTTGCCTTTGCCGTTCTTGCCGTTTTTGCCGTTCTTGCCAGAGGACTTGTCGTCCGCATAGTCGTCGCTGCCGTCGTCGATTTCGTCGAGGAAGGCGTCTACGTCGGGCTGCATGTCCCAGTAGTGGAGGAACGCGTTCTTCTTCAGGCCGATGTCCACAAACGCCGCCTGCAGGTCGTCCTGCAGGTTCTGGATGCGCCCCTTGAAGACGCATCCGACGAGGCGCTCGTCCTCGGGATGTTCCACCATGTACTCCTCGAGACGTCCGTTTTCCATCACGGCCACGCGCGTCTCGAGCTTTTCGACGTTCACGAGTATCTCTCGCTTGATCTTGCTTCGGTTCAGCCAGTTCCTGACTGTGTTCACCACTGTTTGTATCACTGACATGTCTGTTCCTTTCGGTTGTAAGTTTGTTTGAGAGTTTGAGAGTTTGAAAGTTTGAAGGTTTGAAAGTTTGAGAGTTTGAAAGGTTGAGAGTTTGAAAGGTTGAGAGTTTGAAAGGTTGAGAGTTTGAAAGTTTGAGAGTTTGAAGGTTTGAAAGGTTGAGAGTTTGATGGGTTCTAGGTTTCGGCGATTTCTTCGTTGTGGACGGCCACGCTCTGCACTAGGCCGAGCGAGGCCATCAGCACTATGAGGAAAGTGCGACCTGCGCTGATGAAGGGCAGCGGAAGGCCGGTTATGGGCATGAGCCCGATGGACATTGCGATGTTGATGTACACATGGCAGAAGATGAGTGTGGCCACGCCGGCTGCCAGAAGCTGGCCGCGTTCGTCGGTTGCCTTGAAGGCGATCCGGAGGCATGGCAACAGAACGCCCAGATAAAGAGCGAGCAGCAGCAGGTTGCCGATGAACCCGCTCTCCTCCGCCACCACCGCGAAGATGAAGTCGTTCATGGAGACTGACTGCGGCAAATATCCGAGCGCCTTGAACTCGCCCTTTCTCAGTCCCTTGCCCCATACGGATCCCGAGCCAATCGAGATGAGCAGCTGATGCTGGCTGTATCCCGTTCCCTTCAGGTCCCTCTCCGGGAACAGGAACACCTTCAGTCGCTTGATCTGGTGCTCCCTCAGGGGAAGGCGGCTGTACATCTGCGCTTTGCGCGCCTCGTCGTTCTGGCGTTCGGCAACGTACACGGTGCCAAGCACCAGGCCTGCGGCGAGCAGCGCCACCATTAGCAGCGCAACGAGTCCTTTCGTCCAAACGCGCGCCACGAGCAGCATCACCATCACCGCCGGCGCCAGCACGAGCGCCGTGCCGAGGTCCGGCTCTTTGAGTATGAGAAGGGCGGGAACGGCGAACGCAGCACCCGCTGCGGCGAACCACTTGAAGGACCTGCGCCCCTCGCGCCCCAGCAGATACGCTATGAAGATGATCACCGCGAGCTTTGCCACTTCGCTTGGCTGGAAGAACCACAGCCACCTTCTGCCGCCGTAGATCTCAGCGCCCACGATCAGCACCGCCACGAGCAGTACGAGCGCGCCGGCGTAGGCGGGTATGGCCACGAAGTCGAAAAGCCTGCGATAGTCGATTGAGGCGAGCGTGAAGTAGATTGCGAGGCCGAATGCGGCAGTGCCGGCGTGGACGCGCCAGATGTTCTGTATGACGGCTATCTGGCGTGTGCTGCAGGCGCTCCAGATGAACGCCGTGCCCATTGCTATTAGGCAGGTCATGCATGCTGTCAGCACCCAGTCGGTGCGTTTGAGCTTGGAAAGGAACGCCGCGATCATCTGCTAGTCCCTCCCCTCGTAGTAGTGGACTGACGGGCGGCCGCCCGTCACCTCCTCCTCGCCGAATATCCCCGCGAGCACGTTGTGGACGCGCGGCGCAACAGTCTTGCCGCCTGATTCTCCTCGCTCCACGAGCATTGCGATCGCCACCGTCGGATTCTCGTATGGGGCGAAAGCGATGATCCACGTGTTCTTCCGCTTCGTCTCGCCGCGTCCGATCTCGGCCGTGCCCGTCTTGCCTGCGCAGTCCACCTTCAGCCTGAAGCGGCGGCGCCGTTCGCCGGGCTTCTGCGCCTGCTCGGTGCGCACGAGGATGGCGCGTCCCGTGCCTGTTTCCACAACGGCCTTCATGCTCTTCCTCACAAGGTCTATCGCGTCATCCTCGTAGGGAATGCGCCGCACGGCCGAGGCGATGTGCGCGCCCTCCCTGCGCGCGTATAGATATGGACGGTACACCCGTCCGCCGTTCGCGAGCGTGGCGGCCACCACTGCCATCTGGAGCGGTGTCACGAGCAGCATGCCTTGGCCGATGCACATCTGGCACGTGTCGCCGGGATACCAGTGCTCGTTGTACCAGCGGTATTTCCATTCGTCGTCGGGCACCACGCCGGAGTATTCCCCGCCGATGTCGATTCCGGTGCGCGAGCCCAGGCCGAAGGCCCGCGCGGCGGTGATGACGGCGTTGGAGCCAACAGCCGTGCCGAGGTTGCAGAAGAACGTGTTGCAGCTCTGCTCGATGGCATCGCTCAGATTGACGGAACCGTGTCCGTAGCGGTCCCAGCAATGGAGGCGCAGGTTGCCGAGGCGGTACACTCCCTGGCAGTTGTATTCGTCCTCGGGCATCCACGCGGTGGCGAGGCCGGCGAGGGCGGTGATGGGCTTGAATGTTGAGCCCGGGGCGTAGCCTTCGGAGATGGCGCGGTTCTGCCCGCGCTTGGCTGGGGCGTTCGTAAGGTTGGCGTACATTGCGTGCGTGAGGGCGGGCACGCACTCGTTGGGGTTGAAGGTGGGGGCGCTTGCGAGGGCCAGCACGGCGCCGTCGCGCGGATCCAGCACCACACCCGCGCCGGTGACGCCTTCGAGCTCGCGTTCGAGCGACGCCTGTATCCTTATGTCGAGCGTGAGGGCAAGGTCGAGCCCGTTGGCCGGCGCCACGTCGCCGTCTTCCGTTTCGTCCATGATGCTCTTGTGGGCGCGGGTTGGACGGAACCCGCGTGCGTCCACCGTCACGCGCTTCTCTCCCGTCACACCCGAAAGGAATCGGTTGTAGTAGCTCTCCACCCCGCCGCGTCCCTTCATCTCCTTCTCGTTGAAGTACACTGGATCGTTCTCAAATCCCTCGGGATCGCTGCGGCCCGTGTAGCCCAATACGTGCGCGGCGAGGGACCCGAAGGGGTAGGTGCGTTCGGCGGAGACATGGTCGGCGAAACCAGGGAACTCGTGGGAGCGCTCGCAGAAGCGCGCGAAGGTGGCCTCGTCGAGGTCTTGCCACGCCACAAGGGGTATCGCGCTTGCAGTGTGCAGGTGGCGCGCGATCTCGCGCGCGGATATCTGGCGGGGAATCGCAAGGGCGCGGGAGAGCGCGTCGATTGCCGCGTCAACTGCGGCGACGGTGTTTGACGATGCGCCGCGGCGCTGGAACTCCTCGAGATTGCACTGGATGCAGCGGCTTGGACGGCATTCGGCGAGCACACGGCCGTTGCGGTCGAAGATGCGGCCGCGCCTGCCGGGAACGCGCACGCGGCGGATGGTCTGAATGGCCTGGCTTTCGCGCGACTTCGCAACGTTGAGAACCTGCAGGCGGAATAGAGAAATGCCCAGCACGAGTTCGCCGAACACGAACACCGCGCCGAGCGCGGCTATGAACCAGCGGGACGGATTCATGCGTCCCCTCCGATCGACTCGGGGCCTTCGAATCCCACGTTCTTCTCAAGGCGCGGCATGAGGAAGAAAATGACTGCGCCCACAGGGGCGGCGGGGATGGCGCTCGCGAAGAAGCGTATTATCGGCGCTGGATCGTCGCCCGCGACGCCCCACACGGCGAGCCACAGTTCGTGAAGGGGGGCGGCAAGCGTCACCGCCAGGAGTCCGAAGGCCGCAGGGGAGAGGGTGGCTGCGGTTGAGCGCATGAAGCGCATGGAGACGCCGGCGAGAAGGAAGAAGCCGGTGGCGCAGCCTATCGGGAAGCCGCTCAGCGCGTCCTCGAGCGCGCCTGCGAAGACGGCCACGGGAATCCAGCGGGCGGCGTAGAACGGACGCTTCCGCGATGGGTGGCGTTCGGAGTCGTTGGTAGGTTGGTCGGCAATGGTCCAGTGGAGGACGAGCGCGAGGAGGAATGGGGGCTTCGTCCCGCCGAAGACGGGCCACATGTCCTGCAGCGCGGCAGCGAAGACCGTGCAGACGAAGAAGAAGAGGAACTGTACTGCTCTAGTCTTCACGGCGGATGAACACGTCCTCGAGGGATTGGAAGTCGACGGCCGGCATGACGGCTCCCTCCCTCTCAAGCTGCGTTTCGTCCTCTTCACACCCTTCGACCAGGTAGCCGACCGTCAGCCCGCGGGGAAATACGCCCCCCAGGCCGCTAGTGATGATTTTCGCATTTGGCGGCAGTGCGGGCCGCCTTTTCATGTGTCGCATGCGAAGAGGGTTTACAAGATACAGAATGGAAAGTCCGGTGCGGGCGTGGGCGATGTGCGTGCCGCCGCCCTCGAGTATGCCGTGCACTGCGCCCAGCGAGGGGTCGCCGGTATGGATTTCGCAGGCGACCTTTACGGAAGGATCTGTGAGAAGGCGCACGTCGGCCGTGCTGCGCGACACCTGCTCGACGCGCCCCACTAGCCCGCCCGGCACGGCAACGGTGGCGTTTGTCTTGACGCCGTCAGCCGAGCCGCGCCCCACGCGCATGAGCCCGCGCACGCCGCCTGCTCCGTCGCGGCTCAGCACCGGCGCGCATATCCAGCGGTTCGTGGCGGCCGCGGAATATGCCAGCAGCTTCCTGAGCCGCTGGTTCTCCTCGGCGAGTGCGTTTCTTTCCGTCTCGAGCATTCGCAGTGCGGCCGCCTCAGTTCTGAGCCGCTGGTTCTCGGAGGCTGTTTGCGCCGGGCGGCACACCGCCTTGAGCCAGGCCACGGGGCCGCGCACCGTCCAGACACGGGCGTTCTCCACGGGATACACAGCCTCCTTGGCAAGACTGCGCCCGCACGCGAGCCAAAGCCCGAGAGCTGCAAGCGCGACTAGCGCGGCGACTGTTCCTGTGTTGCCTTTCAATCGTCCTTCCCTTGCGGAAGGACTTCCGGACGCGTCAGTCTCTCTTGTTCTTGAGGAGAATGTCGAGCTGGCTCATGACCTGTCCGGTGCCCTCGGCCACCGCCGAGAGAGGATCGTCCGCAAGCGTGACGGGCAGACCCGTCTCCTGGGCGATCAGCTTGTCGAGGCCGCGCAGAAGCGAACTGCCGCCGGAGAGCACGATGCCGCGGTCCACAAGGTCCGCCGCCAGCTCCGGTTCGCAGTTGCCCAGCGTCGAGCGAACAGCCTCGACGATGTTTGAAACAGGTTCTGTGAGCGAGTCTCTGATCTCCTCGGACGAGATCGTCATCGTCTTCGGAAGCCCCGCCACTATGTCACGGCCGCGCACTTCCATGGTCATCTCCTGACCTGTAGGAAACGCCGAACCGATCGTCATCTTGATTTCCTCGGCCGTGCGCTCGCCAATCAGAAGATTGTACACGCGCCGCATGTGGCTCACGATGCACGCGTCCATGGCGTCGCCCGCCGAACGCACGCTGCGCGAATGCACTATGCCGGCAAGCGAGATGATCGCCACCTCGCATGTGCCGCCGCCGATGTCCACTATCATGCTGCCCGCCGGCTCTGACACCGGCAGTCCCACTCCGATCGCCGCCGCCATCGGCTCCTCGACCAGAACAACCTCTCCCGCCCCTGACGCCTTGGCGGCATCTTCGACCGCGCGCTTCTCCACCTCCGTGATGTCGCCTGGAACGGCAATCACCACGCGCGGCTTCGCGTAGTTCCTCCAAACGTGCTTGGGGCACACTTTGTTTATGAAATAGCTGAGCATGGCCTCCGTTACGTCAAAGTCCGCAATCACGCCGGACTTCATCGGACGAATGGCCATGATGTTTCCGGGAGTGCGGCCAAGCATCTTCTGAGCCTCAATTCCAACGGCCAGAACGCGCTTGGTGTCCTCCTTTATTGCGACAACGCTGGGCTCCCTCAGCACTATTCCATGGTCCTTGACGTAAACAAGGCAGTTGGCAGTGCCGAGGTCTATGCCGATGTCGGTTGAGAAGAAGCTCGAAAAGAGACCTTTGAATTTGGAAAACATGTTACATATTATAGACTATTCGCGCGCGCGTTGCAAGGGGATTTGTGATATACTTGTGGCATGGATTTTTCTCTGCTGGTAAAACCCGTGGGCTCGGCATGCAATCTTGCCTGCGACTACTGCTTCTACTGCCCGGCCAACGGAGCGCGCGCCCCGGCGCCTGCGCGCATGACGCGCGCCGTGCTGGAGCGGATGCTCGCTTCGTATCTGGCCGAGCCAGTTTCCGCCCCGGCGGTCGCCTTCCAGGGTGGCGAACCGCTGCTGGCGGGCGAGGACTTCTTCCGCGGGGCTGCTGCAATCGCCGCGCGCGCCGGGCGGCGCGTTTCGTTCTCCGTCCAGACGAACGGCACCCTCGTCACACCCTCCCTCGCCCGCTTCTTCGCCGCGGAGGGTTGGCTCGTCGGCGTGAGCGTTGACGGCCCCGCCTCCCTGCACGACCTTCACCGCCGCACCTCGTCGTCCTCACCCTCCCATGCCGATGTCCTGGCCGGTCTCTCGGCCCTCCGTTCAGCCGGCGTCGAGTTCAACACCCTCACCCTCGTCACCCCAGCCAACGCCAGTTCCCCCGAAATCGTCTATCGCCACCTTCGCGACGAGATCGGCGCCCGCTTCCTCCAGTTCATCGAATGCACATCGCCGGCGCCCTACGCGGTCTCCGCCGCTGCATGGGGCGATTTTCTCTGCCGCCTATACGATGTGTGGCGCGCGTGCGGCGACGAGCGCCGCGTGAGCGTGCGCCTATTCGACACGATCGTGCTACGGCTTCTGGGCGGCCCGCCGGACGCCTGTCCGTTCGCCAGCGACTGCCGCAACTACTTCGTCGTCGAGAACGATGGCTCGGTCTATCCCTGCGACTTCCACGTCTCCCCCGAATGGCGCCTTGGCGACGTCATGCATGATTCATGGACTTCGCTCGTGGAGAGTCCCCTCTACGCCGCATTTGGACAGCGCAAGTCCGATCTTCCGTCCCAGTGCCTGGAATGTCCATACTGCTTCATCTGCCAGGGCGACTGTGTGCGCAACCGCGCGCCGGGCGGTCCCTCACGCCTGTGCGCCGGCTGGCGCCGCTTCTTCGATCACGCCATCCCCGGCCTCGCCGAACTCGCCCGCGAGGTGGTGTGGTAGACTCGTGGCTCGTGGCTCGTGGCCCGTGACGCCACTTCGTTTTTGTTGTTGCGCGCATGGAACCGTTAGACTGGCGCTGAGATGCCGATTTGTGATATACTCTTTGCAATGAAAAAGCCAGAAGAAATCAAGATCGTCGGATTGACGGGGAAGGTCGTGTTCGCGCTGTGTGCCGCAATGGCGGCCTTCGGCGCGCATGAGGCGCGGGGAGCGGCGATACAGCCCATGTTCGCCGCCGCAACGGCGCTTCAGTCTTCTGACGGCACGAATCCGATCGTCAAGGACCGTTTCTCGCCCGATCCCGCCCCGGTGGTGGACGGTGATACGCTCTATGTATTCACAGGGCACGACGAACCCGACGCGCGCGGGTACAAGATGAAGGACTGGCAGGTGTTCTCGACGAAGGATATGGTCCACTGGCACAGCCACGGCGCGGTGATGGACACCTCCACGTTCAAGTGGGCGCGCCAGGGCGACCGCGCCTGGGCCTCGCAGGCGATCAAGCGCAACGGCAAATGGCATTGGTATGTCGCGGTGCAGCACGGAAAGGGCGGCGACGCGATCGGCGTGGCCACTGCCGACTCGGTGGATGGCCCATGGACCGATCCCGTGGGCGACGCTCTTCTGCGCGCCCCCGCCGGCTACATCGACCCGTCCGTATTCATAGACGACGACGGCAAGGCCTGGCTCTTCTGGGGCAACTGCGGCGGAAACCCCGGCTGCTGGTACGTAGAGCTCAAGGAGAACATGCACGAGCTCGCCGGCGAGGTGAAGCCGGTGGCGGGCCTCATGGACGAAGCCGCGTTCGGCGCGCCGCTGTGGAAGAAGTGGGGCGCAGGCCACCGCCGCAACGGAGAGAAGAACACCAACTTCGAGGAGGCGCCCTGGATATACAAGCTCGGCACCACCTACTACCTCGAATACGCCGCCGGCGGATGCCCGGAATTCTGGGCATACTCCACGGCGAAGTCGATACACGGCCCTTGGACCTACCGCGGCGCCGTCACGGACTGCGCGGAGAACACGGGCACCATCCACAGCGGCAGCGTCTTCTTCAAGGGCTCGTGGTATCTCGTCTACCACAACGCGAACCTGCCCAACGGCGCCGACTGCCGGCGCAGCTTCTGCATCGAAAAGTACACGCGCAATCCCGACGGCTCTATCCCGTTTGTCCACCAGACGAAGAGCGGCGTCTCCCGCGCGGGGGCGACATCGCTTGCGCCAACGCTCTGGGCTGATGTGCCCGACATCGCGATGTGCCGCAAGGGCAAGAAGTTCTACATGGTTTCCACGTCCATGCACTTCAACCCCGGCATCCCCGTGATGGTTTCGACGAACCTCGTGGACTGGAAGACGGCCTCGTACTGCTACGAGACGATAGAGAACCGTCCTAAGGACCGTCTCGACGACGGACGCAACGACTATTCGGGCGGCACATGGGCAAGCTCCATCCGCTACGACGCGCAGGGCGACATGTTCTACGTCACGAGCTTCAACAACCAGATCGACTCGACGTATCTCTTCTGGACGCGCGACCCAGAGAAGGAGCCGTGGTCGTTCTCTCGCCTTTCGCCGAAGCAGTACGACGAATCTCTCTGGATAGAGGACGGCCGGTTCTGGATATACGCCACCGTGCCGGGGCGCCCGTACAAGGTGCGTCTCACCGAGCTGAAAGACGACCTCTCGGGCTTCAAGGACCGCGGCGAGATCGTGCTCGACAACGTGACCGACTGCTGCGGGGGCGGCGGGCTCGGCGAGGGCACGCAGGTGTTCAAGCGCAACGGATGGTACTATCTCGTCAACATCGCATGGCCGCGCGGAAATTGCCGCACGGTGGTGGTGCATCGCGGTAAGTCTCGGAGGGGACCGTGGGAAGGAAAGGTCGTATTGCAGCGAGAAGGCATCGCCCAGGGGTCGTTCATAGACGACGCAGACGGCAACTGGTACGGCTATTTCTTCGGCGACCGCGGCGCGGTGGGGCGCTGCCCGTACATCCTGCCAATCACGTGGGAGGACGACTGGCCGGTGGTGGGGCGGACGAATCTAGTTTCCTCCGCCTCGCCGCGGATGCCGGGCGTCGTGGCGTCCGACGAATTCAACTCCGGCAAGCTCGACATCGCCTGGCAGTGGAACCACAATCCCGTGGAGAGCCTCTGGTCGCTCACGGCAAGGCCAGGATGGATGCGGCTCTCCACGGACCGTCTCGACAGCGACCTCCTCAGCGCGCGCAATACGCTTACGCAGCGCTGCTGGGGACCCGCCTGCCGCGCCGTCACGAAGCTCGACGTCTCTGGCATGAAGCCGGGCGACTGGGCTGGAATAGCCTTCTTCCAGAAGGAATACGGCTTCATCGGCGTGCGAAAGACGTCCGACGGCCGCGTGTTCGTGGAAGTGACTGGCCCCGCCGTCAAGCGCGGCCAGGGCGCTGTGGCGGAGCTCAGGAGCGGAGCGAAGGAGGTCTACCTCAAGGCGATTGGCGATTTCGCGCGCCCGGCGCGCGAGTTCTTCAACGGCAATCCCGAGGGCGACGACCTTGGCCGCTTCGCGTTCAGCGAGGACGGCGTTGCATGGTTCCCGCTTGGCCGGTCCTTCAAGATGCGCTATACGATACCGCATTTCACGGGCTACCGCTTCGCGCTCTTCTACTTCTCCACCGAGGAGGCGGGCGGGCACGTTGATTTCGATTTCCTCAGGCTGGACTGAGATGAAAGAGAAAAGATGAATAGAGCTGTAGTTGCCTGCTGCGCATTCGCGGCGTGCACGGTCTTCGCCGATGTCGAGATGATCAACATCGCCCATCGCGGCATGTGGGATAAAGCAGTGCCGCAGAACACAGTGGAGGCCATCAGGCGCGCGTACGAGTCAGGCGCCACATGGGTGGAGACCGATTTCCACAGCAGCACCTGTGCCCCGTGCGCTTCCGCAACGTGTGGGTGCGTGTGCGGCAACGGCGCACGAGGTGATGCCCCACGCGGTCGAGTCCGTTCGAAATCGAGCGCATTATGGTGTTGTGGTAGTTCTGCGCGGTGGGGCCGACGTTGTCGAACTCGTTGCCGTACTTGCCGAGTGTGATGCCGCTGCATTCGGTGCCGGACTTATTTCAGTCGGATGTTTTATCGGTCTGCAAGCGTGGCCATGCGCGCGGAGCGGCCCGCGGCGAGGAGTTCGCGAAGGGCGGTGCCGTCTTCCGCAGCTATCGCGCGGCGGTATTCGCCAAGGCGGGCGATTAGGCCGTCGAGCGCGTCGAGAAGGGCGGAGCTGTTCTCTAGGAAGAGGTCGCGCCAGATGTCGGGATCGAGCCGGGCCACTCGCGTCATGTCGTGGAAGCTGCCGGCCGAATATCCGCGGTGCTCGAGGGCGAGGGGATCCTGGACGTATGCGGACGACACCACGTGCGCGAGCTGCGAGGTGAGGGCGATCATCCGGTCGTGGTGTTCTGGTGTGGTGACGACCACGCGTCCGAATCCAAGCGACTTGAAGAACGTCTCCAGCATGTCGAGCGGGCCGCGTCCGCACGAAGGATACGGCGTGAGTATCATCGATGCGCCATTGAATAGATCGGCGCTTGCGTTGGCGAAGCCGCTCACCTCCTTGCCGGCCATCGGGTGCCCGCCAACAAATGTCCATCTGCTCTGGAAGGCGAACCTCTCGAGCGCCTTGCAGACGGCGCTCTTTACGCCTGTTGCGTCCACCACCACGGCTCCCTGCTTGAAAGTGGCTTCGTGTGCGCATATCCACGGCGCGACGGCGGCGGGCGGCAGCGCCACGATCACGACGTCGCACGCGCCGATGTCGTCTTCCAGCACGGCCTGCGCCACGCCTTCTGAAACGGCCGTCTCCGCAGTCGCCCTCGTGCGGTTCCACACCTGCACGGCATGGCCGGCCTGCGCGGCTGCCTTGGCGAACGATCCGCCGATCAGCCCCAGCCCTATGATGCCGATATTCATGTGAAGCAATCCTTTTCGCTCACATTGCGGCGGCGAGGGCCGCCGCGAACGCCGAGCAGGAGACTTCGGTGGCGTTCTCCATCAGGCGGGCGAGGTCGTAGGTGACCGTCTTGGCGGATATGACGGAGTCCATTGCGGCGATTATGCGGTCGGCGGCCTCCGTCCAGCCCATGTACCTCAGCATCATCTCGCCGGAGAGAATGAGCGAGCCGGGGTTGACCTTGTCGAGGTTGGCGTTCTTGGGGGCCGTGCCGTGTGTGGCCTCGTACACCGCGGCGCCTGTATGGTAGTTGATGTTGGCGCCGGGAGCGATGCCGATGCCACCCACCGTTGCGGCAAGCGCGTCGGAGACGTAGTCGCCGTTCAGGTTGAGCGTGGCGATCACGTCGTACTCGGCGGGACGCGTGAGGATCTGCTGCAGAAACGCGTCGCAGATGCAGTCCTTGACAACGATCTCGCGGCCCGTCTTCGGGTTCTTGAACGAGCACCAGGGGCCGTCGCCGATTGGCGCTGCGCCGTAGTCGCGCTTCGCGAGGGCGTAGCCCCAGTCGCGGAAGGCGCCTTCTGTGAACTTCTGGATGTTGCCCTTGTGGACGAGCGTCACAGACTTGCGGTCGTTCGCGACCGCATAGTCGATGGCGGCCTTCACGAGGCGCTCAGTGCCTTTCTGCGAGACGGGCTTTACGCCGATGGAGGACGTCTCGGGGAAGCGGATCTTCTTCACGCCCATCTCGTCGATCAGGAAACGCTTGATCTTGTCCGCCTCGGGCGTGCCGTTCATCCACTCGATGCCGGCGTAGATGTCTTCTGTGTTCTCGCGGAAGATCACCATGTCGGTGAGCTCGGGATGCTTCACGGGCGAGGGAACGCCCTTGAACCAGCGCACGGGGCGCAGGCACACGTAGAGGTCGAGCTGCTGGCGCATGGCCACGTTGATCGAGCGGATGCCGCCGCCTATCGGGGTGGTGAGCGGGCCCTTGATCGAGACCAGATACTCGCGGCACGCGTCAAGCGTATCCTGCGGCGGCCAGGTGTTCGGGCCATAGACTGCATTCGCCTTCTCGCCGGCGTACACCTCCATCCAAGATATGCGGCGGCTCTCGCCGTATGCGGCCTTCACGGCGGCGTCCACCGCCGTGCGCATGGCGCGCGTGATGTCCGGGCCGATTCCGTCGCCTTCGATGAAGGGGATGATCGGGTTTGCAGGCACGGCGAGACGGCCGTTATGCATGGTGATCTTCTCGCCTTGAGGCACGTTGATTTTGCTGGTCATTGCGTTGTCCTGATTTGTCTTTGAGAGTGTTGGCAGCGCCGCGGCGCTACTGGATGAACTTGAGAATCGCGGGGGTGACGTCCTCAAGCGACTTGACGGACGCGCGCAGCTCGGCCTCGCGTGGGCCGAAGGCGATGAAGGGGACGGGGTTGCGCGTGTGGCCGCGTTCGTTCACGGCCTCGATGTTGCCATGGTCGGAAGTTATGACGAGCGTGATGCCGGCCGCCTCGGTGAATCGCACGAGCGAGGCGAGGAAACGGTCGTAGAGGCGCAGCACGCCGCAGGCGCGCGGGTAGTCGGAGGAATGCCCGGCGACGTCGGTCTGGAAGAACTCGAAGAGCGTGAAGTCGCACGTGCGGGCGATGCCGAAGAGGTGGGCGGCGGCATCCTCGGGGGAGATGGGGGGAATGTCGGGATAGCGGTCCTGGATGGTCTCGCGGGTGAGGTCCTGGAGAAGGGCCTGGTCGTCGCAGAGGTCGTCGAGGGTTGATATGACCTCTGGGGTGGTGAGGGCCATTACGGTGGTCACGCTCTTGAATCGGCGGGCGGCAAGTTCGTCGGGCGAGTCGATCAGAAAGGCGTCAGCAAACCGCACGCGCAGGCCACGCGCCTTGAGGGAGAGGAAGAGATTGCTCTCCTCGATCTTGCGGCGCAGTGCGGGGCCGGGAAAGCCTTCGCAGTGGCGGCCCATGAGAAGGGGGGCGTTGAGGCCGGTGAACATGGTGGCCTGCCCGGTGGCGGACTGCGGAAGGCCGTCCACCGAAAGGCATGCGTCGATGGGCGTCGAGTGCCGTTCGATGAGGCGGCAGAGGGCGGGGCACACTTCGGGATTGACGGGGTTGTCTGCAGCCGGCGGACGAAGCCCCACGCCGTCTATGAAGAGAAAGAGTATCTTCACTTTGACGCTGGCTTTTCCGCAGGCTTCGTTTCCGCTGGCTTTGTCTCCACTGGCTTGGCTTCTGCAGATTTTGCTTCCGCAGGCTGCGCTTCTGCGGGCTTCGCGGCGGCGGGTTTCTTCTCGGCGGGCTTTTTCGCGGGGAGCTCAACGGGGAAGCCGTTGTCCTTCATCTCCTTCGCGAGGGTCTTTAGGGAGGGTTCGTCTTCGGCGGCCTTTTCGAGGGCCGTCTTGAAGAAGTCGGCTGCGAGGGCGCGGTATTCGGCGGCCTTGGCGGAATCGTTGGAATTCTTGGAGAATTCGGCGCAGCGGAGGTAGTTGCGGGCGATCACCCATTCGCGTGAGTAGAGGATGCCGGTGGAGGGGTCGCAGTCCTCGAAGTCCTTCTGCTCGTCGGAGCGCATGAAATCGATGAAGGCGAGCATCTGCTTCGTGGCCTCGGGCCAGTTCTTGGCCTCCATGGCCTTGTGTCCGCGCAGCTTGGCGGCGGTGGCCTTGCACCATGCGGGCGAGCGGTTGGGGAGGCCGCCTTTCTCGAGAAGCGCAATTGCGCTGTCGAAGTCGTTCACGAGGAAGAAGCCGTCGAGGCGGCGCTCGGCGAGGAGCTCGGCGCCGCCCTTTGAAAGTCGGCCCGACTTGACGAGTGCCTCGGTGTAGGCGAGCATTTCGCCGATGGCCTTCACGTTCGGAGGGTTCTGCGGCGTTCCGTCGCCGCCGAAGCGGATGATCTGCTCCTCGCAGATGGAGGCCACGAAGTCGGACGATGTGAAGAAGGGCGACGCCTCGAGCTTGCGGAGGTTCGCGACGATCGCATCGGACGGCATCTCGCGGAATGCGCCGGAGAACGCCGAACGCACCATGCGCGAGGCGGTGCCAGAGCGGCCTACCTTCACGAGCCGTGCGCATGCGCCGTCGAGGTCTTTGGCCTGGACGAGCTGCACCACGCCGCTCGCGCGGAGCTGGTCGATGCTCTCCGTGAGAAGCCGCTGTGCGCGGAGAGGCGGAGTGTTCGTCGCGGGTGGCGGGAACGTCTTCACGAAGGAGTCTGCGAACATAAGCAGCTTGTCCGCCGCGGGGGTGAGCGCCTCCTTGGCGTCACGCGCGCGGTCGAGTGCGCGCGAGGCGTGGCCGGCGATGGCCTCCTGCGTGATCAGCGTCTCGTGCCGCAGCTCAAGCCAGGGGAAGTTCGGCTTGCCGTAGATGCGCCACACCTTCTTCGTCGAGAGCTCCTTGAGCAGCTCAGTCTTCGCCTCGGTGGACGCCGCCTTCGCGAAACGCTGCTCCACCTGCTGGACCGTCGCGGAGCGCTTGGCCTCGGTGTAGCGAAGTTGCCGGCATCCGAATCCGATGGCCGCCACCACGACGACTGCCAGCGCCGATATTACTGCGATTTTCACTGAAGACTTGCTCATGATTGTTGTGCCCTCAAAGTTTTTTCGCATATTATAAAATGATTTTGGATTTGACGCAAGGGGAAAGTGTGCGGTATTATATACGCCCACACGGAAAGACGAGGTAGAAAGAGATGAAAGAAATAGGAGTAGGAATACTCGGATTCGGCACGGTGGGCGCAGGCGTGGCCGAAGGGCTGCTGCGCAACCGCAGGCTTATGGCTGAGCGCCTTGGCGTGGACATCGCGCTCAGGCGCATTGCGGATCTTGACATCACGACGGACCGCGGCGTGGCCGTCGATCCCGATGTGCTCACAACCGACGCCCAGGGCGTGATCGCCGATCCAAACGTCCAGATCGTCGTCGAGACCATCGGCGGCACCGGCATCGCCCGCACGTTCGTGCTGGCCGCGCTCAATGCCGGCAAGGCCGTTGTCACCGCCAACAAGAAGCTTCTCGCCGAGCACGGCAAGGAGATATTCGACGCCGCCGCGAAGAACGGCGTGGACATCTACTTCGGCGCGTCGGTCGGAGGCGGCATACCCATCATCCGCTCGCTCCGCGAAGGCCTCGCGGGCAACGACATCCAGCAGATACACGGCATCCTCAACGGCACGTGCAACTACATCCTCACCCGCATGGAGACGGAGGGACGTCCCTTCGGCGAGATACTCGCCGACGCCCAGAAGCTCGGCTACGCCGAGGCCGATCCCTCCCTCGACATCGACGGCTTCGACACCGCCCACAAGGCATGCATCCTCTCGGCGCTCGCGTACGGCTTCCAGCCTTCGCTCGACCAGGTGCAGATGGAGGGCATCCGCAACCTCGACGGGCGCGACGTCAAGTACGCCGCGGACTTCGGCTGCCGCATCAAGCTGCTCGCCGTGGTGGCCAAGCACGGCGCCGACGTGGAAGTGGGCGTGCACCCCACGCTCGTCCCCTTCGATCACATGCTCGCGAGCGTGAACGGCGTGTTCAACGCCGCGATGGTGCGCGGCGACATGGTGGGCGACACGATGTTCTACGGGCGCGGCGCGGGCCGCCTGCCCACCGCGTCCACGGTGGTGGGCGACATCGGCGACATCGCGCGCAACATGGCGCACGGCGAGACGCGCTACGCGCGCGCCGTGCCCACGTACGGCGAGGGCGTCACGAAGCTGCGCGCGCCGGGCGACATCTTGAGCCGCTTCTACCTGCGATTCGGCGTGGCCGACCGCGCGGGCGCGTTCGGGCAGATAGCGTCCATACTCGGCCGCCACGGCGTCTCGATCTCCGCCGCCGCCCAGAAGGCGGCAGACGTGGACGCCGGCGGGTTCGTGCCAGTCGTCGTGCTCACCCATCCCGCCGCCGCGAAGGCCGTCGACGCCGCGCTCGAGGAGATATCGAAGAGCGGCGCGACTGGCGGCGCCCACGTGCGCCTGCGCATGCTCTAGGGCAGATTGCGAAGAGAATGTTCACGAGAAAGGAAATCAAAATGGCATCCAGGAAGCAGAGAACTCTCATCAAGAACGCGCACGTGATCTCGCCCGACCTCGACCTGAGGCGTGCGAACGTGATGCTCGAAGGCGCGAAGATCGCGCTCGTCACGCAGGAGGATGTGCCATCCGCGGGCTTCGGAACGGTGGTGGACCTGCGCGGCAAGTACCTCGTGCCGGGCTTCATCGACGTGCACCTGCACGGCGCAAGCGGCTTCGACGTTTGCGACGCCACCCCAGAGGCCATAGAGAAGATCGCCGAGGCCAAGCTCGCCGAGGGCTGCACCAGCTTCCTGCCCACCACGCTCACCGTGGCGAACTCGACGCTGAAGGCCGCCGCGAAGGCCGTTGCCGCATACAAGAAGAACGAGCGCTTCGCCAAGGTGATAGGCATCCACCTCGAGGGGCCGTTCATCAACCCCGCCTGCTGCGGCGCGCAGAACCCCGCATTCGTGCGCAAGCCTAACATGCGCGAGGTGCTCGCGATCTCGGCCATCTCGCCCGTCAAGATGGTGAGCTTCGCGCCCGAGATGCCCGGCGGCGCCGAGTTCGCGGAGGCCTGCCTCGCAAACGGCATCGTGCCCAGCTGCGGCCACACCGGCGCCACCTTCGCCCAGCTCCTGCCTGCGTACGACAAGGGCCTCAGGCACCTCACGCACTTCTGCAACCAGATGACGAAGCTGCACCACCGCGAGATAGGCGTGGTGGGCGCGGGCTTCCTGCTCGACGACCTGAACACCGAAGTCATCTGCGACCGCATCCACCTCTGCGACGACATGCTGCGCCTCGTCTTCTGGAAGCGCGACCTCGCGCACGTGCAGATGATCACCGACTCCCTCCGCTGCTCGCACTGTCCCGACGGCTACGAGTTCGAGATGGGCGGCCTCAAGGTGGCCCTCAAGAACGGCGAGGCGCGCCTCGTGGAGGGCGGCAACCTCGCGGGCTCCACGCTCTGGCTCAACAAGGGCCTCAAGAACCTCGCCGAGGTGACGGGGCTTCCGCTCAAGGATCTCGTGCGCGTCACGAGCTGGAACCAGGCGATTGAGCTCGGCCTCGGCAGAAAGCTCGGCAAGGTGGAGAAGGGCTTCATCGCCGACCTCGCCGTTCTCGACCCGAAGACGTTCGACGTCTGCGCCGTGTTCGTCGAAGGCGAACAGCGCATCTAGAGGTGCGCATGCTCTTCGCAAACGTGATAAGAGACTTCAATCCGGGGAACTACTTTCTGCATCCGTGGTTCTGGTCCGCGTTTCTCGCCTGGATCACGGCGCAGACGATCAAGATAGTGCGCTCCGCGGTGAAGACGAAGTCCATTGACTTCGAGTACCTCGTCTCCACCGGCGGAATGCCGAGCGCGCATTCCGCCATGGTGATGGGCCTCGCCACGTCGATCGGGCTCACCGAGGGCTTCGGCTCGCCCGTCGCCATGCTCGCGCTAGGTTTCGCGGCCGTGACCACGTTCGACGCCGCCACCGTGCGCCATGCCGCCGGCGAGCAGGCGAAGGTGCTCAACCGCATCATGAAGAACCTCGTCACATCGCATCAGTTCCCCTCGGTCACTCATCTCAAGGAGCTTCTTGGCCATACGCGCAAGGAGGTGTGCTGGGGGATGGTGACAGGTGTGTGCGTGGCCGTGGCGGTGTGCAGCCTCTGGCCCGCGCGCTTTTCGTAGGTGCCGCAAAACGACATGGTTTACAGCCAATGAGACGCATCATAAAGTATTTCGACAACCTTGCCGCGCCGGCGCTTCTGGCGGCGGGGGCCTTGCTTTGCCTGGCATTCGCGGCCGTGTGGTTCGGCGGGCTCAACCAGGACGAAGGATGGTACCTGTACGCCGCTCAGATGGTGCGCGCCGGCCATGTGCCCTACCGCGACTTCTTCTACACGCAGGGGCCGGCCATGCCGTTCGTCTATTCGGTGCTTGCGCCTCTGTGGGGACGCGGCTCGCCGCTGCAGGGGCTTCTGGGTGGACGCATCGTCACGCTCCTCATAGGGCTTCTCGGCACCGGATGCGCCGTGGCGCTGGCGCGCCGTCTCGTGCCGCCCGCGCGCCGCACGGCGGCCGCGGTCGTCGTGTTTGCTCTTCTAGCCTGCAATCTCTACCACCTCTACTTCAACACGATTCCGAAGACGTACGCGCTTGGCGGGCTCTTCCTGATGGCGGGGCTCCTGCTGATCGTGCGCGGACTCGAGGCGGGCGGCACGAAGGGCGGCGCATGCCTCTTCACCGGCGGCCTCTCGCTTGCGTTCGCCACAGGCACGCGCATCTCGCTGCTGCTCGTCCTGCCCGTGGTGGGCGTCACGCTGCTCGTCCGCTTCCGCACGTTCAGGTGGAGCTTCGCGTGGTACGGCTTCGGCGGGGCAACGGGGCTGCTGCTCACTTACGGCGTGTTCACGCTGGACGCGGATTCGCTGCGCGGCCTCCTCGCGGCGCAGAGCTACCACGCGGCGCGCGGCGGGTTCGACCCGTTCTTCGTCATAGGCAGCGTGAGCCGTCTCGTGCGGGGCTATCTTGCGCTGGGAGCGGCGTTCTTCGCCGCAGTCTGTCTCTGCGCGCGCGGGGAGGCGTCCTGCGAGGAAGAGCCCGAACGCGGCCGGGAGGTGGCGCGCACGATGTTCTGGATTCTGGGCCTCGGCTTCGCGGCGGTCTTCGCGCTGCAGCTCAGCGCGCCGTTCCCATACGACGACTACCAGGTGCCGATAATGGGAATGCTCGCGGTGCTTGTGGCCGCGTGGCTGGTGCGGAGGCTGCCGGACGGGGATGCGTGGCGCGTTGGGGCCGCATGGTTCGTGGTTCTGACGGCATCGGCTGTCTCGTTCGCCTCGCCGCTCCTGCAGGAGTGGGCGGCGTACAGCAACGATCGCTTCTGGAGCCAGAAGAAGGAGATGACCGAGCTCGCGAAGCTGCGCGCGGTGGGGCGCAAGATAGAGGCGCTCGATCCAGGCGGCGACACGCTTCTCACGCAGGATCTTTATCTCGCGGTGGAGACCGGGCGCACCGTGCCACGCGGGCTTGAGATGGGGCCGTTCTGCTATTTTGCCGACCTGCCGGACGACGACGCGCGCGCCCTGCACGTGATGAACCGCTCGCTCATGGAGCAGCTGCTCGAATCCGCCCCGTCTCCCGTCGCCGCATGCAGCGGCTACGCATTCGCCATCACCGCCCCGTCGTGCAGGGAGACCTCCTTCGACGAGCAGACCCGCGCCTTCAAGGTGCTGAAACGCCACTACGCGCGCACCGAGAGCGTGCTCAACTTCGGGCAGAACACCACAACGCTTCTTCTCTTCAAGCGCCGCAGCGCCGCTCCGCAGGGAGAGTGACACTTTGGACGGAAGCAGGAAAGATGCGGAGTCTGACGCCGCGCTGTTCATGGACGACCCCAACTGGGCGGCGTTCATTCCCGACGCCCCGCAGGGCGGGCCGAAGTGCCGGATGGTGCCGCACGAGGACTGCTCGCCGCTGGACGTTGACGCCGTGGTGCGCCATCTTGAGAGCGGCGGCATTCTCGGCTCCATGCAGGGATACGAGACTCGCCCAGGCCAGCTTGAGATGGTCCGCGCCGTCACATGCGCGTTCAACGGCAGAGAGCACCTGATGGTCGAGGCAGGCACCGGAGTTGGCAAGTCGCTTGCATACCTCGTGCCCGCCGTGCAGTGGAGCTTCCTGAACGACACGCCAGTGGTGCTCTCCACCGCCACGCGAAATCTCCAGAGCCAGCTCATATCGAGCGATCTGCCGCGCGCCGCGAAGACTCTTGGCGACGACGCCGGAAAGTTCCGCGCCACGGTGCTCAAGGGACGAGTGAACTATCTTTGCCTGCGCGCGCTCGGCGAATACATGCAGGGAGGGTATTGGACGCTCTCGGACGACGAACGCGAGGCGTTCGACAAGTTCCTCGGATGGCTGCGCCGCACGGAAGACGGCGACCTGGACGACCTGGGCGACGAGGAGATGCGCGCGCGCCTCTCGTGTCCAAGCGAGGACTGCGCGGGAAGGACGTGTCCGTTCCGCGCAAAGTGCTTCGTGGCCAAGGCCCGCGCCCGCGCCCGCGAAGCGCATGTGGTGGTGGTGAACCACGCGCTTGTGCTTGCGGACTCCGAGAGCGCCGGCTCGGAGCTTCTGCCCGCGTACGGACGCATCGTCTTCGACGAGGCGCACAACCTCGAGGACATAGCAACGGAGTTTCTTTCGTACGAGCTTTCGCGTCCCGCCCTCGCCCGGCTTCTCGGCAGGCTGGCGCGTCCTTCCCGGTCGCGGCGCGGCCCCGGCCGCACGCGCGGCGTCTTGGGCGCGGTGGAGCGCCAGCTGCAGCGCGGCGCGTTTCCGAACAAGGACGCCGCCGTCGAGGCTCGAGAGCTTCTCACGAAGACGCATGTGCAGATGCGCTTCGTGCAGAGCGCCGGGGAGGCGCTCTTCGCGGTGCTGGAGCGCCTCTTCTCGCCCGCTCCGAAGGAGAGCGTGATACGCTTCCGCTGCGTTCCGCAGAGGCAGTATTCGCTGAGGGGGCTTTTCGCGGACTATTCGCCTGCGCAGTGGAGCGAGGAAGAGCTCTTGAACGCGGGCATTGCGTTCGAAGACGCGCTGGCGCGCCTTCAGGGATGCGTGTTCGACCTCGCCGAGGCGCTCGCGGCAGCCTCGCCAGGCGTGCCGCAGCAGGACGATCCCTCAGCGCAGATCAAGGCCGTGGCGGATTCGATCAAGGACTTCATGCTGGAGAGCAAATTCATCCTCAGCTCAAGCGATCCGTCGCGCGCCTACTGGGCGGAGCGCCGCCCCGGCAGCGCCCGCGCCCGCCAGGGCGCGTACGTGCGCCTTGTGGCCGCGCCTCTCTCGGTCGCGGGCGAACTGAAGAAGCGGTTCTACGACGCCAAGGACTCCGTGGTGCTCTGCTCCGCCACGCTGCGCGCCGGCGACAAGTTCGACTACATGGCGAGGAAGCTCGGCGTGTCGCTCGTTGAGGCGGGGCGCGTCCGCTCGCTCGTGGCGGCCTCGCCGTTCGACTACCTTCGCCAGGCCTGCGTGCTCGCTTGCGACTTTCTGCCCGACCCCTCGGCGAACGCCGTCGAATACGGCGCCGCGCTTGTGGACGTGCTGCGTGACGTCTTCGTCGCCACCGATGGACGAGCCCTCGTTCTCTTCACCGCATACGAGATGATGCGCGCCGTCGCGGAGAACGTGCGCGCCCCCCTTGAAGAGGCTGGGATGGATCTTCTCGTGCAGGGCGACGGCCTTTCGCGCGAGGGCATGGTGGCCGCCCTCAAGAAATGCGGCGCCCCATCGAAGGGAAAGCGCGCGCGGCGCGTGGTGCTTTTCGGCGCGCAGTCGTTCTGGGAGGGGGTGGACGTGCCAGGCGAGGCGCTCAGCTGCGTGGTGCTGGCGCGTCTGCCGTTTCCGCAGGTGGGCGAGCCGATCGTGGAGGCGAGAAGCGACCGCATCAAGGAGAACGGCGGCTCGCCGTTCCGCGACTACATGCTGCCCGAGGCGATCATCCGCTTCCGCCAGGGATTCGGACGCCTTGTGCGCACGAAGCGCGACAGGGGAGTCGTGGTGGTGACCGACCCAAGAGTGGTCACGAAGAACTACGGCGCGATGTTCCGCAAGGCGGTGCCCGCGAGCGTTCATTCCGTGCCGACTCTGGCGGAGCTCAGCGCGCGCACCGCAGCGTTTCTGCACGTGGAGCCTAAGAGCCTCATTTGAGTTTAACGCAGAGACGCAGAGACGCATAGGCGCAGAGAATCCCATATAAAGCAGAAAGAGAATGAGAATCGAAACTATGAAGAATATGAGCACATACGATTCTTTCTCCGCGCCTCTGCGCCTCTGCGTTAAGAAATGCGAGTGGCAACAGAGGAATTTAGGCGGGGGGATAGGCCTTGCAGATGAGAGAGATGTTTCCAGTTGAGAGGATAATCCCGGCAGTGGCCGCCTCGCTCGAGCGGAACCGCAGCGTTGTGCTGCGCGCGCCGCCCGGAAGCGGCAAGACCACATGCGTACCGCCGGCGCTTCTCGACGCGCCGTTTCTGAAGGGACGCAAGATCCTCATGCTCGAGCCGCGGCGTCTCGCGGCGAGAAGCTGCGCCGCCTTCATCGCCCGCCGCATGGGCGAGGCGGTGGGCGACACTGTTGGATACCAGGTGCGCCTTGAGCGCAAGGTTTCGGCCCGCACGCGCCTCGAGATCGTCACGGAGGGTCTGCTCGCGCAGAGGCTCGTGTCGGATCCCGAGCTTGCCGACGTCGGGCTTGTGATCTTCGACGAGTTCCACGAACGTTCCCTGCAGTGCGATCTCGGGTTCGCGATGGCGCTCGACGTGAGGCGCGCGCTGCGCGAAGACCTGCGCATCCTCGTGATGTCCGCAACGCTCGACGTGGAGTCTGTTGCCGCCCACATGGGCGATGCCGACGTCCACTTCGCCGAGGCGCGCATGTTCCCGGTCGAGACGCGCTACCTGCAGGTGGAGTCGCTCGCGCCCATATCGGCACAGATGGCCGGCGCAGTGCGGCGCGCGCTAGCGGAGCCTGGCGGCGACGTTCTCTGCTTCCTGCCCGGCGAGGGCGAGATAAGGCGCTGCCAGGAGGAGCTCTGCGACGACGCCGCGTCGCTCGGCGGCGCGGAGGTGCTGCCGCTCTACGGCGCGCTCCCGAAGGAGGCGCAGGACCGCGCGGTGGCGCGCCGGACGCCAGGCGACGGCGGGGCGAGGCGGGTGATCCTCGCCACATCGATCGCCGAGACCTCTCTCACAATCGATGGCGTGACAACGGTGATAGACTCCGGCCTGATGCGCGTTAGCAGGTTCTCGCCAAGTTCCGGCATGAGCCGCCTAGAGACGCTGCGCCTCACGCGCGACAGGGCCGACCAGCGGCGCGGACGCGCCGGACGCGTTGCGCCGGGCGTGTGCCTGCGGCTCTGGACCGAAGCGCAGGACCGCCAGCTGCAGAGCGCCATGCAGCCCGAGATAATGGACGCCGATCTCGCCCCCGTCGTGCTCACCGCCGCCACATGGGGCACGACGGCGCTGGACGGCCTCCCCTGGCTCACGCCGCCGCCGTGGTCCTCCTGGGAGAATGCGAAGTCCCTGCTCCGCTCTCTCGGCGCGCTCGACGGAGAAGGGCGCATCACCGAGCGCGGCCGGTCGATGGCCCGCCTCGCCGCTCATCCCCGCCTCGCGAACATGATGCTGCACGACCGCCGCTCCGCCTACTGGGCCGCCATTCTCGAAGAGGGCTCGCGTTCGCGAGAGACGGACATCTCGCGGATACATCCCACACCGAGAATGCTCGAGCTCGCACGGCGCTGGGGATGGCGGCGCGGCGACGATCCGCCCGATCCCGCAGCGCTTGCATACGCTTTCCCCGACCGCATCGCCCGCAACCGCGGCAACGGCACGTTCCAGATGACGTGCGGACGCGGCGCGTTCATGGACCGTGCCGAGGTGCTTTCCTCCTCGCCGTTTCTAGTCTTGTGCGAGCTGGACGACCGCGGCGGCGATGCCAAGGTGCATCTTGCCGCGTACATCGGCCTTGACGATATTGAGAGCATCTTCGCCGATGAGATCACCGAGGGCACCACAACGGAATGGGATAGGCGCGCCGAGGCGGTTAAGGCCGTCCGCCAGACGAGGCTCGGGAAGATGGTGATCGAGGAGGGCGGCCAGTCTAGTCCGCGCGAGGAGGACGTGCAGGCCGCGCTCTTTGCGGGCATGCGCCAGAAGGGCGTGGCGAACCTGCCGTGCTGGACGCCCGGTCTGCGCCAGCTTCAGGCGCGGATATGCTTTCTCCACCGCGTTCTCGCGGATGAGGCGTGGCCTGACGTTTCGGACGCGGCGCTTGAGGCTCATCTTGAGGCTTGGTTTGCAGGGTTCACGCTCGGCATGAGCCGGTGGGCGCATCTTGCGAAGCTCGACCTTGCGGCCGTGTTCGACTGCGCGCTCGCTGAGGCGGGGCTCGACAGGCGCGCGCTCGACAGGCTTGCTCCTGTGAAGATGCAGGTGCCTAGCGGGTCGATGATGACGATCCACTACGAGGAGGACGAGCCGTTCGTGGCGGTGCGTCTGCAGGAATGCTTTGGGCTTCTCGCCACGCCGAAGGTGGCGGGTGGGAGAGTGCCGATCGTGATGCGGCTACTTTCGCCGGCGCAGCGTCCCGTGCAGGTGACTAAGGATCTCGAGGGCTTCTGGAAGACGAGCTACGCGCTTGTGCGCAAGGACATGAGGGGCCGCTATCCAAAGCACTACTGGCCGGAGGACCCGTCAATCGCCGAGCCCACCCGCCGCGTGCGGCCAGCCAGGAGCTAGTCGTCCAGCTCCACCGACGTGGCGGCATCGGGCGCTGGCAGATCGCCACCGGCCTCCACCATGGTCGCCGCGTTGTACACGGCGTCCCAGGTCTGCAAGCGCGCCTCGCGGTCCTTCACGAGCATGTTGGCCACAAGATGCGCGAAGCCGCGCGAGAGCTCGGGCGCGAGCTGGCGGGGGTCTGGAGCGTGCGCCATGGGGTCCACGTGCGCGCGCAGGATTTCGTCGTTGTCCATCAGCGGAAAGAGCATGCGGCCTGTGGTGAGGTGGTAGAGCGCGGCGCCGAGGCAGTAGATGTCGGCCCGGCAGTCGAGCTCCTTGTCGCAGTATATCTGCTCTGGGCTGATGTATGCCGGCGTGCCGATCACCTCTTCCTTCTCGTCGTAGCGGTGCATCACGGCGGTGGACTGGCAGAGGCCGAGGTCCATCACCTTCACCGTGCCGTCGCGGTCCACCATTATGTTCTCGGGCTTTAGGTCGCAGTGAACGATGCCGAAGAGATCCCACGCGTACTTCATCGCGTCGGCCACCGACTCGCAGACGATGAGCGCGTCCGACTCGGAGATGCGCTTCTTGCGGTTCTGCAGCGAGCCGAACGTGTAGCCGTCCACATAGTCCATGATCAGGTAGTATCGTCCGTCAACGCAGTCCGCGCCGTAGCCCTGCACGATGCCCTGGTGGTGGAGGTCCGTCATCATGCGCACCTCCGACATGAACTGGCGGATGTCCTGCCCGGTGGCTGTGAACTTTTCGTCCAGCACCTTCACGGCCACGAAGCGCTGCAGCTCCTTGTGCCATGCGCGCCACACAACGGCCATCCCGCCGCGTCCGACGATCGCGTCGAAGCGCAGGAAGGGGAGGTTGGGGGGAGTGTCGCGCGAGATTTTCTTCACCACGCGCGTCTGCTGCACGGCGTCTGGCTCTGGGGATGGGATGCCGATCTTCGGGCGAAGCACGACGTGGGCGTTGGAGGGCCGCTTTGCGAAGCGGTATTTGCGGCGCGGCGCATCGCCGTCCGCCGCAGGGGGTGTGTTGTCTGCTGCTTCCATTAGCGCTTCTCCCTCTTGGGCGTTCCGCCCTGGCCATGGCACTTTCTGCACACCACGCCGCCCCTGCCCATGCAGTCGGGGCATACGATCTTGCCTATGCCCGAGCATCCGCCGCACGGCGTCACCAGCATCTTCGCGTACTTCATGGACGATCTCATCCCCGCGGTGGTGGTCTTCTGCGAGACGATCCATCCCGGCTTTCCGTTCTTGTTGCCTCCTCCGCTCTGGCACTTGCGGCAGGCCTGGTATCCCGTGCCATGGCACTTGCGGCAGGCCGTCACGCCGGCCCACCTGCATTCGGGGCATGCGTCCAGTCCATTGCGCTCCTCCTCTGGCGGTGCCTTCACGAACAGTCTGTACGTCTCGTGACGGCCAGTGCCGGAACACAGCGGACACGTCTTGTACTTCACGTCGAAGCGGTGCGTGGTGAACGGCTTGCCCGGGGTGACGCCGATTTCGCCGTCGTACTGCCCGAGGTTGGGCGGAGTGAGGGATAGCGAGCGTTTGCCTCTGCAGGCGGCGCATGGCGACGACTGCATTGTGGGCTCGGCGAAGAGCGCTACGACGGCGGCGATTGCGAAGACGAACGTTGCTTGCGTTTTCATGCGTGGATTCCTTCCTTGGCGTATTCGGCCAGTTTGCGGTAGATTGTGCGGCGGGAGATGCCGAGGCGCCGCGCGGCTTCGGAGCGGTTGTCGGCGCACTCCTTGAGCACTGCGAGTATCTGGGCCTTCTCGTTCTCGCCGATTGTGACGGTGGATGAAAGGGGGACAGGGGCTACGGACGCCTTTAGCTGGTCGGGGACGTCCTCGACGTCCAGCATGCCGCCGGAGGAGAGGACGATCATCCGCTCGACGACGTTTTTAAGCTCGCGCACGTTTCCGGGCCAGCTGTAGCGCTCCAGAAGCTTCATCGCGGCGGGGGTTATTCCGGTAACGCCGCCGCCGTTCTGCTCTGAGATATCCTTGATGAAGCGAGAGGCGAGAAGGGGAATGTCGGCAGCGCGGTCCTTGAGCGCGGGCATGTCGATCTCCACCACGTTCAGGCGGAAGTAGAGGTCTTCGCGGAAGCGTCCCTCCGCAACGAGCGCCTTGAGGTCGCGGTTCGTCGCGGCCACCACGCGGATGTCCACCTCCACCGTCTGCGTGCCGCCAACGCGCGTGAAGCTGCGGTTCTCGAGCGCGCGCAGCAGCTTCACCTGCATCTGCAGCGGCAGCTCGCCGATCTCGTCGAGGAAGAGCGTGCCGTGGTTCGCGCTCTCGAAGGAGCCGGCGTGCTGCCCCACCGCCCCCGTGAACGCGCCTTTCTCGTGGCCGAAGAGCTCGCTCTCGATGAGGCCTTCCGGGATGGCGCCGCAGTTCACCGCGACGAACGGGCCGTTCGAGCGGGGGGAGAGGTTGTGGATGGCGTGCGCCACGAGGTCCTTGCCGGAGCCGTTGGGCCCCTGCAGCAGCACGGTGGCGGAGGAAGGGGCGGCGCGGCGCACGATGTCGAACACCCGCTTCATGGCGGGCGACGAGCCGATCATGTTGTCTAGGCCGAATCGCTCGTCCAGCTGGTTGCGCAGCTCGGCCACCTTGTTCGTGAGCTCGACGTTCCGCAGCGCCTTCGCGACGCGGATGTCGAGCTGGTCGAGGTCGATGGGCTTCGTTATGAAGTCCTCGGCGCCGTCGCGCATCGCCGCCACTGCCTGGTCGATTGTGCCGAAGGCCGTGAGAAGGATGCAGATGAGTTGAGGGTACTTCCTCTTTGCGGCCTTCAGCAGCGCGAGGCCGTCGGCTCCGGGCATGCGGATGTCCGAGAGCATGAGGGCGATGGACGGATCGGCGTCTAGCGCGGCCATGGCCTGCTCGGCGTCAGGCGCGGTGGTGACGTTGTAAGTCTCGCCCAGCGCGCGCGCCATCAGCTCGCGCGTGTCCCTTTCGTCGTCAACTATGAGAATCGATTGTTTCAACATTTACTTCCTTGTTAGGTTCATTCCTATGATCAAGTATCGTCGGTAGTCATCCACCCCGGCTTGATTTCCTCTGCCATTGCGCATACAAGTGCAGCTGGACCGTATCCGATTCTGTCGGCCGCTTTCATCGCCTCTAATGCCTTCATGGGGTCTTTCTTGCAACCTTGTCCCATGCCTAATCTGATTCCCTTTTCATAAAGCATTTTCCCATGGTTGTACATTCCCGTGTTTACATGATTCATCCTGCTTCCGCGGTTTTCAGCGTCCTTGATCACGTTACTTGTCGCCATTGCAGAAAGAAAGATCATTGATACGGTGACAGAGAGCTGTAGCCTCCATGACAGGGCACGTATCACGCGAAGAAGTGCGCGCGAACAGTCGGAACCGCCGTACCAGTCGGCAGCGATCTTGTTCTTAAGCTCTTCGAGGATGGAGAATGGATATTTCACTGTTGTGCCCACGGCATCTTTTAATGCCTTTCTTTCTTTGCTTGAGGTAAATCTTTTTCCATCTCGCTTGGCAGTTTGCCAAGTACAGACTTTACATGTGACACAATAGCGGCTCGTTGCTCTAGCGTAAGACGGTGGCTTATGGAATGATATATGTGGTTGATTCTGCGAAGCTGGCTGTCTTCTTCCAGGCCCATTTCCTTTTTGAAATGTTCAAGTCGTCTATATTGTGTTGACTGACGTCTATCGTTCAGGTTTAATCCAGGCATTGCGCTATCTGCCGCAGTTGCAGCTTGTCGTTCTTTTAGTATTACGTCCAGTAGTATGTTCCACCCCTCTATTTTTTCTGGATTACGGAAGAATATGGTGAGCGCAGCCCATTGGCTGATATTCCATTGGTTACGCAAACGAACCTCAAGTCGATTATGTTCCTTTTCCTCTCCTTGAGCGTCATGTTCAATGTCGAAAGAAATATTCGTAGCGGCTTTAACGTAAATGCCGCTCAGAATTTCATAGAGGTTGGTCTGGGAATCTGCCGTAGCTTCCTTGCATAAATCATATGCTAGACTGTAGGAGTCGCATCCTCTAGCATCAAGCATTCCTGCTAGTTGCTGAACGCGAGTTTTAAATTTCTCTATGGCGTTACGCGAATCATCATTTTCTTCTTTTTGCGATGTAACTTGCTCGTGATGAGGCATTGCAACATTGCTCTTGATATCACTACGCTCTCTGCCGTCGCGACATCCAACAACTACAGCAATCAGGCAGATGCTGAAGGATAGTGCCTTATCCCGTAATCCAAAGATGCTCATTCTGGTAATCTCCCTGTTGTTATGATGGTGTTTGTACCGCGGATTACGTAATGTCCTGCCTTGATCACGCCAGCAGAGCCGTTTGGCAGAATTGTAAATTTCTGCTGCTCTGGAACTGCATTGGTTCGGGCTGGCATAGAGTCTCCGATCGTATTATGCTCATTCCACCCTAGTGGAATTGACCATATTATCACACCCTCCTGCCATCCGAACGAAACATCGTTTGTAAGTACGCCGTCGGGCGTCATTGGCTTAAGTATTCTGGAATTAGATGCTTCGTCCTCAAGCATGAAGAGATTGTCGTCACCTATGTTGAGCCACTCTCCGGCATGGTGGTCAGTTGTATGCGCCCATTCATCTGAGAATTCCTCGTTGCGAAAATATCCACTTACACCGCCTTCGGTGGTTGGTATCTCTTGCATGGCAATGTTTCCGAAAGACACAGTGCGTGGGGCAATATACAGTTCTAGGAGCATACCTACGCCGCCAGCTTCGTTTTCGCCCAATCCAAAGTCAATTTTAGTTACTCGAGGACAATAGTATTTTCTCGGCTCTAGAATCATACAAGTAGTTTGGTAAGACTCATTGTTGACAGAAATTGTAAGAATACACTCGCCACCCTCTAAAGGAGCATGGAAGGAATGCGCGGTGTTCCTTAATGCAGAAATGGTCCCCTTGTTGACGTTCCAAGTGGCAGTCAATGATTTAGGCCAATGCCAGCAGGCAACTTCTTCTTTTATCCCATAAATGTGCCTGCTCGTATTGCCGTCCAACGGCGCACTACGTATAGCCTCAAGTTGAACCTTGACTGTCGTTGCAGATGCCGAGTCTGACACAACTTCCAACAGAGACGGGGTGAATGCCGCGTTCACTATGATGTCGTCTGCTGCATCGCTGTGCCGTGCCGCTTCATAATCCACGGCAAACGACATGCTACCTCCTGATGGAATCATTGCCATGTAGGGGAAGTGCAGATTGGCCCCGCCAGTTCGGACGAGTTGGTCAATATTCTGCGCTGTCAAGAGTAGCATGCCGCCGGTTTCTCCACCGTACACCGAGACTGAAAGAGTTGTGCTGGTGGATCGGCGCGCCACAACGTCATTCGGTGCATTCGTGTATGCGTCTTCATAGAATACAACCGGCTTGTCAAAATCCACCGAGACGGACGCGGGCAGCTGCGGCATGCCTGGAAAGCCCGATCCAGCCGCAGCACATCCACACCACAACGACGGTACGGCGAAAACCGCGCCTTCGAGCGTATATGTTCCGTCAATGGAAGTTCCGCCGCATTCGCAGTTGTCGCATCCCGTGAACCCAATCCAGTTGCCGCTGGCGACGTATGAACATGACGAGCCACCCGACAAAAGGCGGGGCCCGACACTGCCGCCAAATCCCGGCGTCCACGAGAATGCGCCGCCAGGATCGAACGGCTGAACGCCGACGGCGTATCCGCCATCGTCAGGCGAGAGGTCGAACGAGAGCGGCCACTTGACTGTGAACGAGCGTCCGTCGTTGAGTCCATTTATGGTCACGACCGCGTTGCTGGGCGCTGACACGGAGAATGGCTCCGTGGATGTCACTATGTACTCAACGCCCATCAAAAGCGGAACATGGTTTGTCTCGCCGCCTCTGGCGATGACTATGGGCGAACCGAGATGAGATTCGCGGTCGGCGTTGAAGCAGATCGGCACAGGACCGCGATCCACCACGACGTCCACGAAGTAGTAGGCGTTCGTGTTCACAATGTCGGCGCATACGACATTGTACCATTCCTCGTTCGTCCCGTGCGCATCAGGTCCCGCAACGAGCGGCTCCGGGTCGAGGGTGTTTTCAAGGCCATCGTTGTCCCAGTCGAATGGAAACGCCGGTGCATATTCAACTGTCTGATTTTGATAGCGATACGCAAAGCGTCCGTCAGAGAAGAATTCCGCCTGGAAGTTGGTTATGCAGCTAACATCGCGGTTCACCGGCGAGTTCTCCCATGTGACGATCAGCGAGTTAGACGGCGATGTCGCATGCCAGAACACGTTTGAGACGCCGCCCGGCAGGAGATGCCAGTTGAACGCCGGCACCACGGCAAGCGGCGCTTCAAAAGGCGACGGAAAGTAGCATGTGCGCAGAGTCGGACGAAACTCGCATTTGGAGAACACGGCCATTCCCTCGAGAAATCCCTCGCGCCATGGGAATGACCAGCCGACAGAAGGAATGCGCATCACATCTTCAAATCCGCCTCGCACGAGCCACGGCTCGTATGTCTGTGGCGTGCCGAAGGCATCACGCGCCACGATCTCACAACCCTCGCGCGTCTCAGCCACGCGCCAGCTGTTGGTAATGTCCGCGTCGGCAATTGGAAGCGCGATGTTCCCAGCATTGCGGTCACGCGGGACGCGTGACCCTACTGACCCTACCATGTTTGGCGGATCATTGGTGTACTTGGCGAAACCCTTGTACACTCCCGTTGCCGCCATCGCGCCCAGCAGCAGCGCCAAAACAAAGTTGTGCTCCTTCACAAGCCACGCAAGCGCATTGACGCGATTCCACACGAACCACGCCACAGCAACCGCAACACACACTCCCAGCAGTGCATGCAGTACATCTGGCGGCAAGGGATGGAGCATTTTGCACATTTATGTGAGGCTCCTGACGCGCTTTTCGAGGCGGGGGACAATTACGGTGAACTTGGTGCCTTCGCCTTCCTTGGACTCCACGTCTATGTCGCCGCCGTGTGCGCGTGCGATTCTGCGCGAAAGCATCAGGCCAAGGCCCGTTCCCTGCTTCTTCGTGGTGCGGTACGGCTCGAAAAGCGCAGCGACGGCGCTTGGCGCCATGCCAGCGCCTGTGTCGCGGAACGACACTGTGACGGAGTCGTCGCTGGAATCGAGCGCGATCGAAAGTTCGCCGCCGTCCTTCATGGCCTCGAGCGCGTTCTTCACGAGGTTGAAGAACACCTGCTCCATCTGCGCGCGGTCGAGGGCGACTAGCGGAAGGGCGGGTGGAAGGTCGAGGGTCACGCGTATGCGGCGGCTCTCGATCTGCGGCTTGAGAGTCTCGAGTGTGTCGCGAAGGGGATCAGCAAGCGAGCCGGGCACCAGGTTGGGGCGAACGGGACGCATCGCCTCGAGGAAGCCGCGGTTGATGTCGATGATGCGGCGGATCTCGTTCTGGGCGGTCGCGACGTCTGCGAGCAGGCGCTCACGCCGGGCGGAGTCCGATTCTTTGCGGAACTCGCGGGCCATGAGCTGGAGGTTCATTGAAAGGGCGTTTAGCGGGTTGCCGATCTCGTGCGCGAGACCGGCGGCAAGGTCCTGGATGGCGTCCGTGCGCTCGCTCTCGCGCGCGTCCGCCGCGCGCGCGTGCTCCCCTGTGACATCGCGGATGATCACGACGACGGCGTTGCCGTTGGGAAGGGAGCCAAGCTCGAGTATGCGGCGCTCGGGGTAGGCGATCTCGATCTCGCAGGAGGCCTTGCGCGCCCAGCCTGCGCCCTCGGCTGAGGGGTTCAGCAGACGGTCCCAGTCCCAGCCCGGCAGCATGTCGCGTATGGGCTTGCCGCGCCCGCGCGAGAAGGGACATGCCGCCAGACGCTCGGCAATGCTGTTGGAATACATCAGCATACCGCTAGAGTCTATCACGAGCACCCCCTCCGAAAGCGTGTTGAAGACTGACTCCAAAAACCCGATTTCGTTGGCAAGGGCCTCGAACTGATGACGACGATCTGCCGCATCGAGCTTGTCGATTCGGTCAGCGACTTTCTTGAAAAATTTCTTCATGTGCGCCATTTAGTCCCAATGAAACCATTTGGCACAATTATATCATTTTCTAGCTTGCAGTTCAATAGTGGATTTACATCGATTTAAAATGCCGGAGTTACTCAAAAAAGCGATTCTCTATTGACGCGCGTTTAGCACAATGGTATGATATGGCGTGATTTTTCAGACGGCAACGAGCAAGGAGAGGCATATAATGAAACGACGTGAGTTCATTGGCGGCATGGTGGCTGTCGGCACAAGCCCGCTTTTCGGCGTGGCGGGTGACGGAGGTGAACGCATCGCCAGAATAGGACTCATTACCGACACCCATGTTGAGACGACTCTTGAAAGCTGCTCCCGCGTGCGTGCCGCGCTTTCGCTCTTCAAGGCCAAGGGTGCGGAGATGGTGATCAACTGCGGCGACATCGCCGACCGCCACTATCCCCAGGGCTATCGTTTCTACAGGCAGACCGTCAACGAGGTCTTTCCCGACCCGGCGTCGCGTCCGAAGGAGATATTCGTGTACGCCTGGCACGACCTCATCAACCATGACAAGGTGCTGGGCGGCAAATGGGATCCTGTGGCCGCATACGCCAATGTGCGCAAGCAGCTAGAGGCCCCCAATCCGCCTTTCTGCGACTTCGTGTGGAAGGGCCTTCCTTTCGTGGTGGCCACGCAGAACGTCGGCATGAAGGGTTTCCCCTCGTGGGAGGAATACGAGAAGACCGTCGATCGCGTGTGTGCCGCCAACCCCGGAAAGCCGGTGTTCGTGTGCGACCACCTGCCGCCCGCCGGCACCACGTTCCACAGCCGCGAATGGGGCAGCGAGAGATGCCGCCGCATGCTCAACCGCTTCCCGCAGGTGGTGTCGCTTTCGGGGCACGTTCACGGCTCGCTCGCGAACGAGCGCCAGATATGGCAGGGCGAGTTCACGGCCGTTAACATCGGCTGTCTCCAGACTTGGGGCGGCTTTGCGTCCGGCTCAACCCCGCCTCGCCAGGCGAAGCCCAACTTCGGCGCGATTGTGATGGACGTCTTTGCCGACCGTCTCGAGTTCCATCGCCACGACGTGCGCGACGGCTCCGAGATCGCCCCTCCATGGGTGGTGCCTCTTCCGTTCGATCCTTCCGCCGCACCCTACGCGCCCGCCCGCGCCGCCGCGCGCGTGAGGAGACTGCCGGCATTCAATGACGGCGCGAAGGTGGAGGTGAAGCCCGTCGCCTCCGGCTTTGAGGTGAAGTTCGACGACGCCACCACGCCCCAGGCGTTCATGTACCGCATCCAGTGCGAGCGCAGAAACGCGCTCGGCGAATGGGAGGCCTTCTCGCGGGACGACGTGTTCAGCGAATTCTGGAAGGCGAAGGCCGACCGCACAGGCGTCATCAGCCACGTTCTCGCCTCGGGCTTCTTCTCGCCGCGCGGCGAATACCGCGTGTCGGTGCGTCCGCTCGACTTCTTCTACCGCGCCGGCGCGGAAATCGCTTCGCAGGCGGCGACCATGCCTGGAGAGCCAGCCCCCGAAGAGTTGTGGAGGATCGAGCCTCCCGTGCGCAAGCTTCGCTTCACCGAATACAATAAAGCGGTGGCGGAGACCGTAGGCGGCAGGTTCGCGCCGTCCACCGGGCAGGGCACGCTGTGGCTCCCCGAGAATGCGTTCGCGAATCTCGTGCCCGGAAAGCGCCACCAGCTTGTGCTGGACCTCGACAGCTGCCTGCCGGACGGCGACTGGTGCGGCTGGCGCGTGCGCCTCGCCCCGCGCTCGGGCGGAAGCGTGCCGGCCAGCAGCGCCCTCACGGCATCTGGCTCTCCCGGCACGCTGCGCTACGTGTTCACGTTCACAACTCCGGCGGACGGCTCGTTCCCCGCCTCCTGCAACATCACATTCAACAACCACCTTCCCGGCGCAAGCCTTCGCGTGGCCGGAATCCGCCTTCTGCGCGGCTGAAAGGAGACCTATGGCAAGTCAACTGAATTCCAGCATGTCCGCCGCGCGCGTCGCGGTCGCGGGCGTTCTCTCCCAACACCGAACGCGGCCTGATGGAGCTGGGCGAATGGCTGCCGGCAAACTGGAACGACGGCTGACCGCTGCGGGAGCAAGGCATGAACTACATCCTGGCGCATGACCTTGGAACGAGCGGCAACAAGGCCACTCTGTACGCGGCTGACGGCACGGCATGCGCAAGCGTGCTCGCAGCCTACGACACGCGCTTCTTCAACGGTTGCTGGGCCGAGCAGAATCCAGACGACTGGTGGAAGGCCGTGTGCGACTCCACGCGGGAGCTGCTGGAGCGCGCGCGCGTGGACCCGCGCGACGTGGCGGTGGTGGCGCTGAGCGGGCAGATGATGGGATGCACGCCCGTGGACGCGGAAGGACGCGCCCTCAGGCCGTCCATGCTCTACTGCGACCAGCGCGCGACTGCCGAGGCAGACGCCATCCTTTCGCGGATGTCACTTGCCGACTTCTACCGCATCGTCGGCCACCGCGTGAGCGCCTCCTACTCCCTCGAGAAGCTCATGTGGCTGCGCGCAAACGAGCCAGAGGTGTTCGCGAAGACGGCGAAGACGCTCTGCGCGAAGGACTACGTGAACTGCCGCCTCACAGGCCGCATGGCCACCGACTACTCCGACGCGAGCGGCACGAACGCGTTCGACATAAACACATTCAAGTGGTCGGGGGAGGTTCTTGCCTGCGCCGGAATCGCGCTGGACCTCTTCCCCGAGGCGCTGCCATCCACGGCGATCCTCGGCGGAGTGACCTCCGAGGCGGCCGCCGCGACAGGGCTTCTCGAAGGCACGCCCGTAGCGGTTGGCGGCGGCGATGGAAGCGCGGCTGGCGTTGGCGTGGGATGTGTGAGGCCTGGCTCTGCGTACAACTGCATGGGATCTTCGAGCTGGATCGCGCTCACGGTCAGGGATCCCGTTGTGGATCCTGAGATGCGCACGATGAACTGGGCGCACTGCGTGCCGGGATATCTGCATCCGTCGGGCACGATGCAGACTGCCGGGTCGAGCTTCAAGTGGCTTGCCGAGCAGCTGTGCGCCGAGGAGACCGCCGAGGCGGCGCGCGCTGGAGGCTCGAAGTATGCGCTGATCGACGCGAAGGCCGCTTCCTCGCCCGCCGGCGCCAATGGCGTGCTCTTTCTGCCGTACATGCTGGGCGAGCGCACTCCGTGGTGGAATCCGGACGCGCGCGGCGCGTTCGTCGGGCTCAACCTCGCGACGAAGCGCGCCGACATGCTGCGCGCGGTGCTGGAGGGGGTGGCGATGAATCTCGGGTACATCGTGGACATCTTCCGGAACGGCGGCGTGTCGTTCGACGGCGGCCTCAGGATCATCGGCGGAGGCGCGCAGAGCCGCGTGCTGCGGCAGATCCTCGCGGACGCATGCGGCTGCCCGGTGCATACGCTTCAGTCCACGGCCGAGGCGACGTCCATGGGCGCCGCCATAATCGGCGGCGTGGCGTGCGGCATGTTCCCGGGATTCGACGTTGTGGACGATCTTCTCAAGACGTCCGAGACCATCGCCCCAGACCCTTCGCGCGTCGAGTTCTACCGCGGCCGCACGAAGCTGCTTGCCAAGGCGTATAGATCGCTCGTGGGCGTGTACGCGGATCTCGCGGCGGGAATGTGATGTGTTGTGCCATGCGGGAGTTTTTGGTAGAATATCGCCTTATTCAATTTAGGAGCAAATGTGGACTTGAACAGTAACATTCCTCTGGTGCTTTCGCTGGTCTTCATCGTGGGAGGCCTCGCTGCGCTGTGCTGGAGCGCCGACCGCTTCATTTCGGCGGCGGCGCGCATTGCGCGCGCAATCGGGATGTCGCCGATGATCGTGGGCATGGTGGTGATAGGCTTCGGCACGAGCGCGCCGGAGATGGCGGTGTCGGTTCTCTCCGGAATGGCGAAGCACTCCAACCTGTCTCTCGGCAATGCGTACGGATCGTGCATATTCAACATCGCGCTGATCCTCGGCGTGTCGTCCGTGATATGGCCGCTGAAGGTGAAGCCGTCTATATGCAAGATCGGCGTGCCGCTGCTGATGGCGGTCACGGGGCTTTCGTTTCTGCTTGTGAAGGACATGGCGTTCGAGCGCTCGAACGGCGTGGTCTTGCTGGCGCTGTTCGCGCTGATGATGCCGGCCTACTGCATCTACGACCAGAAGATGCAGGGGGGCGGTTCGCCGCTGAAGGTCAAGAGCGCTGAGCGTCCGCCACTGCGCGTCGTCGATTTCGCACGGCTTGTCTTCGGGCTGGCGTTGCTCGTGGCGTCGTCTCACCTGCTCGTGTGGGGATGCGTGGACTTCGCGCGCGACGTGCTGGAGGTGGACGATCTCATAATCGGCCTGACGATAGTGGCGGCAGGAACTTCTCTTCCAGAGCTCGCGAGCGCGGTCGCCTCGGCCCGCAGGGGCGAGCACGAGTTCGTGATCGGCAACATAGTGGGCTCCAACCTCTTCAACATGCTCGCCGTCGTGGGCCTGGCCGGAGCAATCGCCCCGTTCAGCGGGTACAGCCGCTACATCGTCTCGCGCGACATTCCGATGATGGCCGGCGTCACGGCGTTCGTGTTCATCTTCGGCTTCAACTGGCGCAGGCCGAGCGAGGCGGGGCGCATAGGCCGCCGAGCCGGCGCGTTGTGGATACTGTCTTTCGTGGCCTACGTCCTGATCATGATCGCGCAGGAGACGCGGCTGCGGGGAACCGGCATGCTCTAGGAAAGGAAGGACGGCACATGCAGAAGCTCACAGAGATAGCCTGGCCGGAGTTTGAGGCCCTGCCTCTCGAGGCGAAGAAGCCGTATCTCGAAAACTACGAGATACCGGCCACACCATACCACACCCTCTTTGCGCAGCAGTTCGACAGGCCGCTGCTGGAACGCCTCGCCGCGCTCGCGAACCGCATACGCTTCATGGCCAAGAGCAAGGAGGGGGCTCTGTACCTGAAGTCGCTGCTGCCGCACAAGCGGGCGATGCTCTACTTCTCGCAGCCGAGCTCGCGCACGTTCCTCTCGCATCTGGCGGCGTGCCAGATACTGGGGCTCACCACGGGGAGCGTGCGCGATTCGGCCACGTCCTCGGAGTTCAAGGGAGAGTCGCACGAGGATTCGATACGCACGTTCTCGTCGTACTTCGACATGATCATAATGCGCACGCCGGAGAAGGGCCTAGCCGAGCACATGGCCTGGGAGCTCTCCAATTCGTCGCGTCCGATTCCGATCATCAACGCCGGCTCCGGCAAGGACCAGCATCCCACGCAGGCGCTTCTCGACGTCTACACGCTCCTGCGCTCGTTCGAGACGAAGGGCGGCCTCAGGAACCGCACGGTGACATTCTGCGGCGACCTCATGCGCGGGCGCACCGTGCGCTCGCTCAGCTACCTTCTCACCAACTTCGAGAACATCCGCCAGGTGTTCGTGGCGCCGCCGCAGCTGCAGGTGCCGGAGGACGTGCTGAAGATTCTGCGCGCCAAGGGCGTGGAGTTCGCCGTGTCGCAGAACCTGCGCGAGGCGGTGACGCTCTCCGACGCGGTGTACATGACGCGCATCCAGGACGAGTGGGACCAGTCGAAGGGCGAGAGCGCGAAGATCGACACGAGCCACTTCAAGTTCGGCGCGGAGGAGCTGAAGCTGCTTCCCAGGGACGGCATCATCATGCACCCGCTTCCGCGCCGCGACGAGATCGCCGTCTGCTGCGACCATGATCCCCGCGCCATGTACTGGCGCCAGATGCGCAACGGCATGTGGATACGCTCCGCTCTGATCGCGATGACGTTCGGCTTCGAGAGACAGATAATGTGCTTTGGAGCGTAGCCATGAGAATCGCGAAAGAGACAAGGGCGCTCGCATGGCAGGCGCTGCGTGCGAAAGACACATACGGCACCTTCCTCCTGGCGCTGCTGCTGCTGACTGCGGTGCGCGTGCTGGCGGTGCTGCCGTGCATCATGGCCGTAGTGGGGTTCGTGGTGGTCATGGCGGTCATGGCTGCGAAGGGGAATCCTGGGGGCTGCGGGGAGTCGTTGGACGACGCGATGGCCCTGCTGACAAGCTTGGGCGATAGAATTGGAGACCTTCAGCCCGGCATAATCGCCGGCTCTGTGGTCATCTCGGCTGCCGTGGTGGCGGTGTTCTTATACCTGATCGGCTTCGCTACCTGGAGCAAGAACGCAATGGCGATTGCCGCAGCGCGAGGCGGGATAAGGACGGCCCATGCATTCAGCGGATGGGGAAACGGCTGGCGAATGGCCACGCTCGTCCTGTGGCGCGACACGCTTGTGTTCCTGCAGCTGCTGCTTTTGATCGTGCCGGGCGTCCGCGCGGCGTTCTCCTATGCGATGGCGCCGTTTCTTCAGATCGACCATCCGGACTGGACGGCGCTCAGATGCATCAACGAGTCGAAGCGGCTCATGGAGGGCAACCGCTGGCGGCTCTTCTGCCTTGGCATCAGCTTCATCGGATGGTATCTGCTCGTGGTGCTCGTGAACTTGGCGATCCAGATCGGCGGCATCGCCCTCTTCGTCCTCGAGCCGTATCCATCTACGGCGACCGCCATCTTCTACGATGAGCTGCTCGACGACGATCCCGGGCAGCCACGCGCGGATGCCGCTTCTGGCGAAGAGCCCCCGCAGGAATCTGAAGAAACAGAACAAGAAAGGAATCCAGCAGAATGAAGAACGTCAAATCACTCGCAGGCGCGGCGCTCGCCCTCGGCATGATCGCAGGCTGCGGCCCCTCTAAGCCCGAGCTGCACATCTACACGTGGAGCGACTACGTGGACGAGGACGTGAAGAGCAAGTTCGAGGAGGAGAACAACTGCAAGGTCGTGATCGACACATTCGACTCGAACGAGGCCATGTACGCGAAGCTTCAGGCAGGCTCCACGGGATACGACATCATCACCCCCAGCTCCTACCAGATTCCGCTCATGGCGAAGAACAAGATGATCATCCCCCTCGACCACTCGAAGATCCCCAACGTGAAGAAGAACTTCGACGCCGCCTTCGCGAACTCCATCCTCGACCCGTCGCTCACCTACAACGCTCCCTACATGGTCACCTACACCGGCATCGCGTATCGCAGGGACAAGATCGCGAAGGACGTTCCCGTGGACAGCTGGAAGATCTACGAGACTGCAGCCCTCAAGGGGCGCATGTCGCTTCTCTCCGACATGCGCGAGACCATCGGCGCCGCGCTGAAGTCCCTCGGCTTCTCGCTCAACTCCGAGAAGAAGGAGGAGCTGGACAAGGCCGTTGAGGTGGTGCTCAAGTGGAAGAAGAACATCGCCAAGTTCGACAACGAGCAGTACAAGACCGCCGTCGCCGCAGGCGAGTGGTTCGTCGGCCATGGGTATTCCTCCGACGTCACGCAGATCATGCTCGAGGACGACAAGGTGGGCTTCTCTCTTCCCAAGGAGGGCTTCACGATCGCGTTCGACGAGATGGTGATCGCGGCCGACGCCCCGCAGAAGGAGCTCGCCCACAAGTTCATCGACTTCATGTACCGTCCCGAGATGGCCAGGGCCAACATGGAGAGCGTGTGCGCCCCGATGCCCGTCAAGGCGGCGCTTGAGGCGCTCAAGCCCGAGCTGAAGGCGCTCATCGTGAAGGACGCCGACACGATCAAGCGCGGCGAGGTGCTGCGCGACTTCGACGACAAGCCCGAAGTGCGCAAGATGTACATCGAGGCCTGGGACAGGATAAAGGCCGGCGAGTGAGCCGGCGCGCAAGGAGTCTTTTCGAATGAACAAGCTTCTCCCTTTGCTCGCGCTTGCGCTCTGCGCTGTCTGCGCCGGCTGCTTCGACAACCGCGGGCGTCCGCCTGACGCGACGCCCGTGACGTCCCTAAAGGCGCTCGCCGCCACGAACCGCGCCGACGTGACGCGCCTCTACCTGCGCGGCGGCGCGGAGCCGCTCGCGAAGGGCGCCCTCGCCGATCTGCCCAATCTCCGCGAGCTGGACCTCTCGGAGCGGCAGCTGGCCGCCGTGCCGGAGGAGGTGTTCGCCATGAAGTCGCTCGAACACCTGTATCTCGTGCGCAACGAGTTCAAGGAGCTGCCCGACGCGCTCGCCACGCTGCCCGCGCTCACCTACCTGAACCTCGACGGCAACAAGCTCACGGGCGTTCCCGAGTCCCTCGGCGGCGCCGCGAAGCTGAAGTGGCTGCGCCTCAACGAGAACCAGATCGTCTCGCTGCCCGACTCTCTCGGCAGGCTCGGCGACCTGCGCCGCTTCTACGCCCGCCGCAACAAGCTCAAGGAGGTGCCGGCGTTCTTGAAGTCCTGCACGCGCCTCGAGGATCTGTCGCTCGACGCCAACTTCATCACCGAGGTGCCCGACTGGCTCGTGAAGCTTCCCGCGCTCAAGAGCGTTTCGTTCAGTGGCTGCCGCATATCCAAGCTTCCCGCAGACCTTTCCCCGTGGCGTCGCCTCGATTCGCTCGTCCTCTCCGGCTGCCCGATCCACGCCGACGAGATGGCTCGCATCCGAAAGGAGCTGGGCGACATCGGCGGCACCGAGCAGGTCAACGGCAAAGGCGTGGCGGTGGTGTTCTAGGCAATGCCCGACTCTAGACTCAAGGATCTCGCGGAGGCGCCTCTCGGGCGCCTTCTGCTGCGCTATTCGTGGCCTGCCCTCGTCTCGATGACGTTGAACGCGCTCTACACTATCGTGGACCGTGCGTACATCGGCCATGGCTGCGGACAGGACGCAATGGCCGGCCTCACGCTCGCCTTCCCGGTGATGATGGTGTTTGGCGCGTTCGGCGTGTTCGTTGGCGCGGGCCACTCGGCGCTCATCTCCCTCAAGCTCGGCGCGGGCGACCGCCCGGCCTGCGACAAGATACTCGGCGAGCTTGTGGCGTTCAAGCTTGCGTTCTTCTTCGTGCTGCCGCCGCTTGTGTTCGCGTTTCTCGACCCCATTCTGCGTGCGACGGGAGGATCCGGCGTGACGCCGGGCGCCCTAGAGCAGGCGAAGACGTATCTGCGCCTCGTTCTCTTCTCGCATCTCTTCTCGCATCTCGCCTTCGGCCTCTCTGCAGCGATGCGCAGCGAAGGCGGCGTGCTGCCATCCATGATGTGCATGGTGGTGGGTTTCGGCACGAACCTCGTGCTCGACCCATTGTTCATCTTCGCATTCAAGATGGGCGTGACCGGTGCCGCCTGGGCCACCAACATCGCGATGTTCCTCTCGTGCCTCTGCGCGCTGTGGTACTACAGGCCAGGACACAGCGTGGTGCGCCTTCGCCTTGGATGCGTGCGGTTCTACCGCGAGTACGCGCGGCGGGCGGCGGGCATCGGCCTCTCGCCTGCCCTGCAGCAGCTGATGGGCAGCCTGATAACGGTCTCGATGCAGATGGCGTTCGCGAAGTGGGCGACAAGCCGCGAGGCGGCCACTGCGCAGATCGCGTCGCTCGGCATCTTCCAGATGTCGGTCATGTTCTTCTTCATGCCGGTGATGGGCGTGCAGCAGGGGCTTGCGCCGATAATGGGCTTCAACTGGGGCGCGCGCAGCTACGGCAGAGTGCGCGACGCGCTGATCCTCGGCTTCTGGATAACGACGGCGTGCGTGGCCTTTGCCTCGGCCGCGAGCGTCCTTGCCCCGGGGGTGATAGCGCGCGTGTTCACCGACGGCAAGGACGTCGGCTTTCTGCGTCTTGTCGCGGGCGACCTGCGCCTCGCAAACTGCATGTTCTGGTGCATCGGCCTCAACGTTGTGGCGACCACCTACTTCCAGTCCATCGGCCATCCATGGACGGCCATAGTCCTTTCGATGATGCGCCAGTGCCTCTGCCTCCTGCCGTGCATCTGGCTGCTCCCGTATCTCTTCTCCGACCACATGTTCGCCATCTGGGTGTCTCATCCGATCTCAGACGTTCTCGCCTTCTTCTTCACAATCCCGCCGTTCTTCTCGCACGCGCGCTTCCTGCGCCGCGCATCGAGCATTTCGGCCTCTCGTTCGCGCGAGAGCGTGCGTGTGGAGCGCGCTCCCCTGCGCAAGCGCATCGCGCCGTGGCTTTCGTTCTTTCGCCTTCCGAACCTGCCTACCGCCCCGGGCGACGCTCTGGCGGGGGCGGCGTTCCTTGCCGCCGCCTTCCCCGAAATCATCCGCGGTTGCGCGCCCCGCGCGCTCGCGGCGGCGGCGGCCGCGCTTTTTCTCTACATGTTCGGCCTTGCGGACAACGATGTGGTCGGTGCGCCTGAAGACGCGCAGCGCTCACCGCACCGTCCCATCCCGTCCGGGGCGATATCCATGCGCGCCGCGAAGAGCGCCCGCGCAATCTGCCTTGCCCTTGCCGCAGTCACTGGCGCCTGCGCGTCGCTGCCTTTGGTCTGGTGGGCGATTGCTCTTCTGCTTGGTGGCGCGATATTGCTTTACAACCGCGTGAAGGGCTCTTTGCTGATGGGCGCGTGCAGGGGCATCAGCATGATCGCGGGCGGCGCGGCACTATACGTGCCCGGGCTTGCGCGCCGTTCGACGATCATGCATCCAGGCGATCCGGGCGTGATGTTCTTCGCCGCGTGCGCGGCGCTGATCCTCGCGGCAGGGGGGTGGATGCTCTACATAGCGGCGGTGACGAAGCTCTCTGAAGGCGAGGAGACCGAGAGCGAGGGGCTGGGCAACCGGCGCTATCTGCTGGGGCTTGCCTCATTTGCGCCGCTTGCCGCGTTCGTGCCGGTTCTCGCATGCCGCATGAACCTGCCTGATCCGCGCGTCACGTTCACGTTCCTGATGCTGCCCGTTCTGGGCTGCCTCTGGACGTTCATCACATGGTGTTCGGCTGTGTCGCCGCTCTGGTGCGCGCATGGTCCGGCCGAGCGCCGCGCCGCCGTTGGACGCACCATAGGCGCGCTTCTCTACCTGCAGCTCGGCTTCGTGCTAGTGGCGCCCGAGCCTGCATTTCTCGCCGCGGCCGCGGTGCTTTGGGGCGCCTCGCGCACCATCCGCCGCTTCGCGCCGGGCATCAGCGGATCGTGAATGCAATGAAACAGATGGCCACAGATGCGCGCAAGCCCCTGAGAATGCCGGAGGGGAGCTGTTTGGGATGGCTGGCCGCCGCGTTCTCCATCGTCGTGTGGAGCATCACCTACGCGAGCACGCGCGTGCTGCTGCGCGACTTCTCTTCGCTCGAAATACAGATCGTGCGCTTCACGCTCGCCTGGGCGGCGCTGGCGCTCTTAGGGGCGGCTTCTCGGCGGACGTCGTCGCCGCGCGGAGCTGGCAACGAGCCTCTTTTCGCGGCCATGGGCTTCACGGGGATTGCGGCCTACCAGTTCCTGGAGAACTGCGCGATATACTACACGAACGCGAGCAACGTGGCGATACTCGTTGCCTTCGCGCCGATAATGACGGCCGTGGTGACGAGGATGTTCGTGAAGGACAAGTCGATGTCGGCGTCGTTCGTGGCGGGGTCGCTGGTGGCGGTCGGCGGCGTGGCGGTGGTGAGCCTGGGCGCGGGGGCCGAGCTTGAGCTGCGTCCTGTGGGCGACCTGATGGCGATTGGCGCAATGGCGTCGTGGGGGGGCTACTCGATGCTGGTCGATGTGGCGAACAGGCGGGGAGTGCCGCCGGCATTGGCTATGCGCAGGGCGTTCGTGTGGTCGCTTCTGATGATGGCGCCGCTCGTCGCATGGGGGGCCACCGAGGCGGGCGCAAGGGCGGTGGACGGCGTGTTCGCGGTGACGTTCGACTACGCGCGCAACGCGGAACGCTTCTCGAGGGCGGCGAACTGGGTGAACTTCGGATTCCTTGGCGTGTTTGCGTCCGCAGCGAGCTTCGCGCTCTGGAACTACGCCTGCCGGTCGCTCGGCGTGGTGCGGGCGTCTGTCGGGCTCTATCTCACGCCGGTCATAGGAGTCGCGTTTGCCGTGGCGTTTCTAGGCGAGGCGCTCACGGCGTCGGGCGTGTGCGGCGGCGCGCTCATCCTCGCCGGCGTGTACGTGGCAAGCAGGACAAGGCAGAAGGAGAGGCAATGACGACTAGACTGACAAAAGACGGACGCAAGGTCCCCGGCGTAGTCCTGTTCGCAGTGGTCGTGGCGCTTGCGGCGATCGGCAAGGGCCGCTTGTGGTGCAACTGGGTGTGCCCTGCCGGAGCTATAGAGGTGATTCCGCGCCTTGAGCGCAAGAACGCACATGGGGCACGCGATCTGGAAGAAGGACCATTGCATACGCATTTCGGATGGAGTGTCGTGCACGGCATGCGCCCGGAAGTGTCCGGTGAAGGCGATCCACATCGTCGAGGGCTTTCCCGTGGTGGACAAGGGCGCCTGCATCGGATGCGGCGCATGCGCCACGCCGCAAGCGCGGCCGCGTTGCGCACTCCTTTCTCGCGCGCGAGGCCGTCGCCCTGTTGATAACTTTTCCATCAGTGCAACGGGATGCCAGCCTGTTGGGTTGTTCGCCGCTCGAACCACGAGCCACGAATCGCGAACCACTGTCTTTCATCTTCCTGTCCTCCGCCCGCGCGGCCAGAATGGCTTCGGCGGAGAACGGCCCCCGCCTCGCGCAGACGGGAACAGTGTCTCATTGGTTTGGCTGTCAAATGAAATTCACACGTCAGATTCCCCAGGACAAACGAAAAACCCCCTGTAGATACAGGGGGTTGGCGCATTGGAAAAAGTTTCACGAGATGACGGTTTCGGTGAAACTTTCACCGCATTACGCGGGTTTTTCATGAAAGTTTCATCGCGCGAAGTGAAAGTTTCGCCGGAAGCGGACGTGCATTAGAACTCTTGCGCGTGATTATGGCAGTAATGGTACAGCGCCTTGACGGACGGATAGCCGCCCTTGACGTTCTGCCATGCCTTGCGGCAGGCGCGGAGGATTGACATCCGCTTGCCGGCGGCGCGCGCCTCGCGCACGAGGCTGCGCACGGCGGCGATCTGGCGCCCGCGCTCGCCCTTTGGAGACCGCCTGTCGGCCTCGCTCGTGCGGGCGGTGTGCGCGTCCCTGATGACCTCGCGCCTGGGGCATTGACTTCTGCCTGTGGGTATGATACACTTTGAGCCGTCTCGGGGCAGGAGGATGCCGATGGAGATGGTTGTGAGGGTATTGTTTTGAAGAGAGAATTCCACAAGTTTGCCTTTGTGGCGGTTGCCGCAGCGGTTGCCGTCGGCGCAGAAGCCGACGACGCAGCGGGCGTGATGCGCGCTTCGGCGTCGAACGAGTCCGTCACGGTTGTCATGCCGTTCTCGCCGTTTGCTCCCGGCACGCCAGCATACTTTCTCGCAGGCCCGTTCATGGGCGACGGCGGCGCGTTCTCGGACATGCTCCACGTGGCGCCGGCGGACGGCTCCACGCCCACGAACGCGGTGTACTCCACGGCCGCCGGCGGATGGCTCGACCCGGCGACCGGCGAGGCGACTTCGATGACGGCCGGCGCGGGAGACGCGCTCGTGCTCGATCCCGGCGCGGACAGCACGACGCTGTTCGACTTCCTCCTCTTTGGGCGTTTCCCCGCGTTCGCCGGACCGTCCGGCCTCCCCCGCCTCTCCGGCATGGCCGCCGACCCGCTTATGGCCTTCGTGGACCTCGGCGTCGCGGGCGCGGAGTCCGCCTCCGCCGACCTCCTTGCGCGCGAC
>JAFXIL010000196.1 GCA_017563185.1 Kiritimatiellia bacterium
ACGGTCTCTCACGCGCCGCATCGTGGCTCGTGCCGGCTCTCTTTGCCGTCACGCTCGGCACCTCGCCGATGTTCGCATTCTTCGCCACGGACTTCATCCAGGAAACGCTTCTCGCATCGTTTTTCATGATGGCCCTCTGGACTGGCACGGAATACTTCACGGCAAGATCATGTGTTCCGCATGCGGAAGACCGGCAGACGGCAGCAGCGGGCGTCCCTCATGCCCGCATGAAGCCAGGCACATGGGCGCTTCTCTTCGGCATCGCGTGCGGACTCATGTTCTCCACCAAGGAGACGTGCGTCCTGTCGTTCGGCGCAGCGGGGCTTGCAGGCGCCCCGCTGCTGTGGCTCAACAGAAGAAAACTTGCAATCGAGACGAGAGACATGATACTCGCCGCTGCTGGATTCATCCTGACTTCGGTTCTCTTCTTCTCTTCGTTCGCGACAAACTGGGCGGGCGTGTACAACGCGTTCATCGCGGCGCCCCTGTCATACCTGCACCGCGCCGCAGGCGACGCGGCATCCGAAGGCGCCGCATGGCACGTCCATCCCTGGTGGCAGTATCTCAAATGGCTGTTCGCGGGCAATGGCGCTTTGTGCTTATTCACGGCACTCGGATTTCTCGCCGGGCTTTTCACAATCTGCTCGCGAAAGTCCACGACGCCTGCGGCGAGGCACGCCTTCGTCTTTCTTGCCGCCAGCTCCGCGCTGCTGCTCTCGTTCTACTCGTTCATCCCGTACAAGACGCCATGGTGCGCAGTGCAGATTCTCGTGGCGATGGTTCCCGCCGCATTGCTGGGACTATACACCCTGTGTTCGTCATCGCGGTCAGGTGCAATCAAGTTGGCAGGGGCGCTCGTTGTGGCAGTTCTTGTGCTCTCGGGAAACATCCCCTCGCTCAGGGCGATTTCTCGTGATCCTGATTCAAGAGACATTCCCTTCAACTACGCACACTCCTCGCCCGAGGTGAAGCAGCTTGCCTCTGTGGCTGCAGACGCGATGCGCGCCGCCGAGAGGCAGCCGCGGGGGGAAGGACGCCAGCCGCCGTTCATCGCGGTTGCGCTTCCCCCCACCGACACTTGGCCCTTCCCGTGGTACAACCGCGCGTTCGAGGCGAAGACCGGCTACTGGACGAAGTTCGAAGACCTCGTCGAGCTAGAGAAAAGCGGCAGCCGTCCCACAGTTGTGATAGTGCCGATGACAGAAGGCCATCTCGCCCAGGCTCTTTTTCCGCACCTCAAGAACACCAGACGCTTCTACATCCGCCCCGGTGTGCGTGCGAGGGTGTTCTGGTGATACGGCCTTCTGATCGCCCCACGTCACTTCACGGTAATGCGGTAGCGGTTCACGCAGGATTTGCCGCTCGGAATGCTCCACGGGCCGAGGATGCAGTGGCTGGGCGCCACGCCCAGCTGCCCGTCCACGCGCCATGGATTCGGGTAGCCCGGATTTCCGGGCATATCCTCGATGCGCACAACGCCGTTCCGCTCGCGCCCTTTGATGGGCATGCTCACCTCAACCCATTCGGCCGGCTTCTGCTCTGCGGACGCATTGCGCTGGCCGCGCGAGTTGACGGCGAATTGGCGTGCGGCGTTTGAGGCGCGATACGGCATGCGGAGGAAGAGGCCGCCGTACGACCATTTGCCGAACGACACGTCGCCGAAGTCTGCCGATAGAGTCCATGTGAGATCCATCACGTAGTTCGTGCCGTGATCGATCAGCGTCCACTCCTGCGTCTCCGTGAGAACGGGCGCGCCGTCCGGCTTCGTCCAGCGCGTCTTCACCTTCCAGCTCGCCTTGTTTCCGTCAATGACTGGCTTGGCCACCGGCTCGGGATGGAACTGCCCCTTCTCCTTCTCCCAGAAGTTGATGCCGTTCACCGCATGGAGGCCAACGTAGAGGCCGTGCTGCCAGGGATGGTGCTTCGGCACGTTCTCAGTGTACACGCCATTGCCGTCGGGCGCCATGAGCGGATGGATGTACGCACGCTGATCGGCGGCGGCGTGCTGTTCTAGAAGGACAGTTCCATCCGCGCGCTGCACTCGCCATCCATCGGAAATCGGAACGGCGGTGAGCGCCGCGGCAAGAATGCTACACACGAACATCGTCGAGCCTCCATTCGTTCCTGTACGGGCGCACGCGCAGAAGCTTGTTCGCGTCCTCGTCGTTTGTGTAGCGCAGCGTCTTCGCGTCGAACTTGAGCTTCCTGCCGCGCATGATCGAGTGCAACGCGACAACCCTCCCCCTGCGCGGATTTCCCGTATGCAATTTTCCGGCGGATGCTTTTCCTGTTTTCATCGTTTTCTGCCTTTCCTGTTTGCGCTCTTTCTTCAAAAGTATCCATATTGTATCATTCCAGCTTCCAAGCGTTCAACGCAAATGTACTACAAAATACGTGATGCATGATTATGAAACATTCAGCTGTCATAACGTCCTCCGCCATGAGGAGAATTGCGTTACTGACTGAAACTTCCCGGGCATATGGCAGAAACCTGCTTAACGGCGTCGCGCAGTTTGCACAGAATCAACACGACTGGCTCATGCGGACAAGGCGTGGAGTCAGTCAGGTCAGCGAGTCCAGCCGATGGCGCGGGGCGTCTCGACGCGGCGCCAGCCATGCGAGCTGGAAAGCTCCTTCACAGGAGTGTCCGGCGGAAGCGTGGCAACGACGGGCGAAGAATCCGACGGCGCGAAGCGCAGCACCAGCACTCGCCCCGCCTCACCCTGGCCGCCATCCTTGTTCTCGGACGTCGCGCCTGCGTCACCCGTCACCGCCACGCTCGTGTTCTCGGTACTGGCCGCCTCGGTGGATACGAACACCAGCTTCTTAGGCTGCGCCTTCGCCACTTCGTAGCGCCCAATCTGCGGATTGTAGTAGGTGAGCGCCACAAGCGCTGTGTTCGTGGCGGACGCAGTGCGCGGCACAAGCACCTGGGTCCACTTCACGCTGCGGTCCGTTCGCGCCACCTCCTTTAGCTCGTACGCCTTGAACTCCTTCGAGAGATGCTCTACGGTGGGGCAGGCGTTGGACGGACAGTAGCCGTCGAACCGCAGCTCGTACGTGGCGGTGATCAGGTCGCCGGGGCGCACATGGTCGGAAGAAAGCGTCTGCGCCATGCCGAAGCGCGTTCCAACGGCACCAGAGAAGTCGGACGGTCTGCCATCCTCCGGAAGCGGCTTCACGTTGATGCCGAACGGAGGCAGCGCCTTGCTGAAGTTCATGGAGAAGGACGACCTGAACGATGTTCCCGCACCATGCAGGACGGTCTGCATTCCCGAGACCGTGAGGTTCAGCGATCGTTTGCACGGCGCGAGAAAGCGCACCGGCAGACGGTACGTGCCGTCGGCGTACGGCTCAAGCTCGTTGGCGAGGTACTCCACGTCCCTGTCGGGCAGGCCGATCACGCGCTGCACCTCGATCTGGTTCTTAGTGGTGAACTCGAAGACGAAATAACATGGTATTCCAACTACAGGGGCAGAAGGCTCAAGGCGCGCCTTGCCCGTGAAGTCGGGCAAGTTCTGCCCTCCTCCGATGTTGAACACGCGCGAGAACTGCGCCTCTGCGGCGAACGCCGCAAGCGCGAGAGCCGACACTACAAGAAGACGCCTAGCGGCCAGCATAGATCACCTCCGCAGCAAGATGCTCGCCCGCAAACGAAATAGCGCATGATGTGGCGCATACGAGAAATGCCGTCGCGAAAAGCCACATGAGCGTCCTTCTCGCCCCAAAGCCGCGCGGCAGCAGCGCCGCAAGCCATGCAATCGCCCAGAACACCGCCGCGAGTAACAGGCGCATGTCGAGCGGAAGGCGCACATGCGGCGCGAACATTGCGCGGGCGAGCGGAGGATCGGCGCGCGGGTCGTTCTTGAGCCGCGCGACAGCCGCGCGCACGCCGCGGCAGGTTGTGGCGGTTTCGCCGCCCCTCCGCTCGGCGCAGGCAAACGCAGCCAGGGCGCCGCGCGCGTTACCGCCCATGAGAAGACACGAGCCGAGGTTGGAGAAAAGCGTGGGGTTGGAGGCGCCGTCCTGCGCGCACGCCACGTACGCCTGCGCGGCGGCGCGGAATCCGGCCTCGTCGGCCGCGCGCGTGGCGAGGGAGGATGCGCGGCGATATGTGAACTCGGGAGAACCAGCAAAGAGCGAACACGAGGCTGCGCATACGGCAATGAGCGCCACAACTGTCTTGCGCACGGAGAAGTTCGTGCGGTCGGCCGCCGCAAGCGCATCCGCCACGGCCGCCACCTCCTCGGGAGAATAGTCGCCTGACATGAGCCGCCGGGCGTCAACTGCCGTTATCGCGGCTCCGTTCACGCCATAGCGCGTTTCGAAGAAGTCGCGTATCGCCTTCATGCGCTTCGCCTCGTCGCGGCTCGCAAGTGCGCGACGGCACACCTTGTACGCCGAGGCGCGGCGAGATGCTGCGCGGCTGGCGGAGATGTGGCGCCAGAGAGGAGGCGCAATGCGGGAGACGAGAAACACGAGCGGGGGCAGGATGAAAAGAAGCAGCGCGACGGCCAGGTGCGGCAGAAGCGGCTCGCGCGCCGCGCCGCGCGCATCTAGGTCTATGCCGTCCGGCAACGGAAAGGTCTCTTCGTCGTTGCCATCGTCCTCCATCATGCCGAGCGCTGCCTGCACGCCGGCCTTCACCTGCACGGGTATCGATGCCGTGCGGCATGTACGGTATGCGCGGCCCGAGGGATCGTAGTATGAGATGGGCAAAGACGGGAACTCGACTGTTCCCGCCTTGAGGGCGCGTACATGCCACGTGAAGCGCCGCGATGCGGCAAGGGTCTCGGTGCGCAGCGAAGCCTCGTCGAGGCGGAACACTCCGCCCTGGTTAAGCTCGTCCGAGAAGGACGGCGCATGGACCGCCGAGAGATCCGTCGCACCGGAGACGTCGAGGGTAAGCACTAGCGGGTCGCCTGCCGTGCATACACTTGCATTGAGCGAGGATATGGCCACGAGGTTGGAGGATATGGCGCCGCAGTAGGCCACCGGTCGGCCTGCGGACGGCGGCTCCACCACCTCAATCGTCAAATCTGCGGTGCGCAGCGCCGTCTCCTGGATGGTTGGCACATATGCGGCGCGGCCAAACCGGTCGCGCGAAGAGCGCACCCCCGTGATGATCGGCACCTTCACGGAAACGCCGCCCAGCCGCGTCTTTCCAGGGGCTATTGCTCGGTATGGGATGGAGGAAGCAGTGAACTCCCATCCGTTCACGCCGTTTCTCTCCACGCGACGCGACTCGAACGGGAACGTGGCGCGGCGTGGGCCAAGCGAACGGCCGAAACCGAAGTCGTCGTCGTCAAAGAACGACGCAAACGGATCTCGCCGCCCGAACGAAGAGCGCATCATGGAGGCGATGCCGTCTGTGACATACTCATTGAGAGTGAATACCGGCGTGTCGCGCGAACGCGCCTCGCCGGCCACTGGCGGCGTGATCTTGGGATCGACGCTGGAAAGAGACGCCGATTTCCATGCCGGCTCCCAGAACGGCACCACCATGTGCGGCGGACGCTGCGTCATCAACGGCGGGATGTTCGCAAGCTCGTCCTTGAGGGGCGGTAGCCACAGTCGCACCTTCACCGTGGTCTCCTCGGTGACGACGAGGTTCGTGGAAGTGGCCGTGAGCTCCACGACGGGCTTTGCTTCCCCTGCGGCGCGTGCATTCCACGCAGCCAGGCACGCCAATAACAGAACAGAGCTTGCGATCTTCAGCTTCAACGCCCGCCTCCCGCCGCTACTGTATCACCATCACGGCCACGTTCCTGTGCGCGCCGTCAGGCGTGCGCGCGCCAAGCCTGCCCGCCGCCGAGTTGGTAGGCGACGTGACATCCGCCAGATCCCCCAGCTGAGAAAGCGCTTTCGCGAGACGCTCCTCGCGCAGCTTCTGCTGGCGGCCATCTGCCACGGCCATGCCCGCAATGACGCCGCCGGCGAAGCACAGCATCGCAAGCAGAGCCACCGCGACAGCAGCCAGTGCCGGGTGACGCCTCGAGCGTTCCATTCGCTCCTCTGCCTCTGCGCGAGTGCGCGCGGCTGCAAGGCGCTCGCGCTCCACCGCAAGCGCCTCGCGTTCGAGCCGCAGGCGCTCTTCCGCAAGCGCCACCGCGTCAGTTGTCTCTTTTTCGCCTTCTTCCATGGGATCTCCTTGATCGGACGCCTGATAATATAGCACCGTTTCGTTAGAGAACCATTAAAAATCCGCACTACTTCTTAGCGTCCTTTGCTTCGTCTCCAGCGCCCTTTTTTACGCCCATGAAGCGGAACTCCTCCGAAAGATCCTCGCCCACGATCCTCGAAAGGCGTCTGCACCACTGCTCGCGCTTCTCGAGGTCGTTCTTTGGGCGTTCAGCAGGCGAAAGCGCACGGTATTCGGCGAAGAGCCTCTCGAAGGACTCCCATCCGTACTTCTCGATGAGGCGCGCAAAGAAATCGAGCGCGAGGAACGGGTCGGCACGCCACTTGTCGTACGGGCGGCCAGCAGCCCTCCACTCCTCAACGCGCCGCTTGAAGCCCTCGCCGCCTATCTTCCAGTTGTCGCGGATGCCGCGGCCGCATATCTTCTGCATGTTGTAGAGCGAGAAGAAGTTCACCGTCACCTCGGTGGTGCCGTTGAACGTCCAGTCGTCGTTCTGGTGGTTGTGGCCCATCTCGTGGAAGAATCCCCACACGTCGTCAACCGCGCCCGCGCGTATCGTTGGCTCGCTCAGGAGGTTGCGCAGGCAGCTGGTGGGCATCATGATCGGATATCCCGCGTGCATATAGCCGGCGCAAAGCTGTACATCGGCGCAGATGCGCTCTGGCGACGCGCGCTTCACGGGAATGCCGGTGAGCTTCGCGTCGTTCGCCATTATCTCGCGCCACACCTGCAGAAGCGGACGTGGATCGGCGAGGTTCTGCACGCTTGCGTACGGAACAGTGATCACAAGGCACTCGCTCTCGAGCTCCACCATGGGCGCGCGCCTCTCGCGCAGCTGCGCCACCCACGTCTCTGGCGTGTCGACGCCGTCCACGAACCTCGCCGCATGGCACGCTGGGCCCACCTTCACGGACGTTCTGCCGGAGCGCCCTCCCGGCACCACGATGTACACCATGCCGCCAAATGGCGAGGCGAAGGTGGTCGTCTTCTTGACAAGCGGAAGCTCCATGTCCACCACCGGCGCGCGCATCCACTCGGCATGGTCGGTGACGCGGCATGTCGTGGAGCCCACGCGCACGCGAAGGCCCAGCTTCTCCGCGCCGTCGGCAAGCGTGAGCGTGAGCGGCTCGCCAGCGCCCGCGAAGAGGCCGGTACCATGCCAGCGCGGCACGGACATGTCAACCTCCACGTCGCGCGTCACGCGGCGCGCGTCCTTCGCCGGAAGGCCCGGATACGAAGCCGCCGCCGCGCTTGCGGACCAATTCCGCTCCGGCCTGGCAAGCCATGCGTTCTGGAACAGCGTGTAGGCAAGGCGCTCGCGCACGCGCGTTCTGCGCAGCGGATGCGCAGGCGACGGCACAAGGCCCGTCTGCGCCGACTTCGCGATCGCCTCAAGCCGCGGGCGCCACTTGATGTCGGTCGTCGACAGCGCCTCCGCAAGCGCCTCGAGCGTGAAGAGGCATCTCGCCCCAAGCGCGGGCGGAATCACCGAGCCCCTCTCGGCCAGCTCGATCGCGCTCTCGGCCGAGAGACCAGGCATATCGTCCGTCTCGGGCACCTCGTAAAGGCCATCGTTCCCCGCGCCCGCGAAAGCGCCGCACGTATAGATTCCCGCCGGCCCCAGCGCCGCGTTGAAGGGGCTTTCCGTGAACGGACGCTCTCCCGACACCTGATGCCAGCCCCAGCCCACAACGACCGCCAGCACGCCGCCTCCGCCGCGGACGAACTCGGTGAGCTTCGCGGCGTCCTGAATTGAGTGCGAGTCGGGCATCGTGATGACGACGGAGCCCGCAGGCAGCGATGAGAGCGCGTCATATCCCGGCAGCGGCTTCATGCGCAGCCCCTTCACGTCCTTTAGCGCCTCCGCCGCGGCGGAGCCCATCGTGCCGCGGCCTCTGTCCACATAGATCTCGGCCGGGGGGAATCCACCCGCAAGCCACACAAGGCATTCGCGCATGAACGCCGCGTTTCCGCGCCTGCGCATCACCTCGCCCTCCATGAAGCCGTGGTGGGTCACGGCTACCGCGCGGCCCTTGCCGTACGTGGCAGTGGCGGCCACGGGCACCTTCACGCCGTTTGCGCGGCCGAAGGCGATCGGGGACGCGTCTGCGCCAGCAACGACAACGCATCCGGGAATGGCGCCGGGGCCAAGGGCCAGGGACCGCGCCTTGCGCGACAGGTTGCCGCGCAGTGCGTCAACGCTGCGCGCAGCGCAGGAAACGGCAAGCACGGCGCAAACAGCCAATATAGCTCTTTTCATGAATGGTGACTTCATCGTCGCACTTCCTTACTTTGAATTCATCGTTGAACAATCAATGTCGCCCTCCAAGCGAGGCCAAAAGGCCGCCGCAGAGCAGAAGCTCGCGCTCGCGTGCGGAGAGCGACGCGACAAGGACGATCGTTCCGCCGTTCTGGAGCTTCACGGCAAGGCGGCCATCGCCCGCAACCGCAGCCCTCAGCCCGGAAAGGTCGATTGCGTCACCCTGCTTGAGCAAGTCGTAGTCGCCGGGATCGTCGAAGACGAGCGGCACTATGCCGAAGTTGACGAGATTCGCGCGGTGTATGCGCTCGATGGACTTTGCGATCACGGCCTTGACGCCGAGGTACATGGGGCAGAGCGCGGCGTGTTCGCGGCTGGAGCCCTGTCCATAGCTCTCGCCGGCAACAATCACGTTCGCAAGGCCGCTCGCCTTGGCGGCGAGACACCTGTCGTGGAACGATGAATCGCACGGCTCGAACACGAACTTCGCGTATTCTGGCACGTTCGAGCGGAACTTGAGTCGCGCACCAGCGGGCATGATATGGTCCGTGGTGATTTTGTCGCCCACCTTTATCGCGACAACGCCCCTGCACTTCTCCGCAAGCGGCTCGCCCTTAGGCACAGGGGCGATATTCGGCCCACGCACGATCTCTGCCCTTCTCACGCCTCGGCTGGCGGTGTCGCGGTAGAGGAACATCGAGTCGTCAACCGGAAATTTCTTCGGCACGGGCACGGACGGGATCTTGGCGCCAATCGGCGAAACTACCTTGCCCTCGAGCGCGCTCACGGCGGCGGTCTCTGGAGAGACGAGATACACCTGCGCGCTCTTCGTGCCGCTGCGGCCCTCGAAGTTGCGGTTGTTCGTGCGCAGCGAGACGGCGCCCGTGCGTGGACTCATGTGCGCGCCGATGCAGAAGCCGCATGCGTTCTCAAGTATGCGGCATCCGGCCTTGACGAGAATCGCGAGCGAGCCATCCTCGGCCAGCATGTTCACCACCTGACGCGAGCCGCACGCGATGCCCACCTCCACGTCGTCGGCAACGTGCTTTCCCTTCAGGATCAGCGCCACCGTGCGGATGTCGCGGTAGGAGCTGTTTGTGCACGAACCGATCATGATCTGGTTGACCTTCGCGCCCTTCATCGACTTCACCGTAACCACGTTGCCGGGCGAATGCGGCGCGGCCATCATCGGCTCGATCGCCGAAAGGTCGATCTCGAACACGTCGGCGTATGCGGCACCCTTGTCGGCCACAAGCTCGATCCAGTCGCCCGCGCGCCCCTGCGCCTCTAGGAACTGGCGCGTGACGGCGTCGCTCGGGAACACGCTCGTCGTCACCCCGAGCTCCGCGCCCATGTTGGCGATGGTGGCGCGGCTTGGCACATCAAGCGTCTTCACACCGGGGCCAAAGTATTCGAAAATCCAGCCCACGTTGCCCTTTGTGCCGAACTTCTCGAGTACCTTCAGGATCACGTCCTTCGCGCTGCAGCCTCTTGGCAGACGGCCCGTCAGGCGGATTCCGCGCACCTTTGGGGACGGAATGTGGAATGCGCCGCCGGCCATCGCCACGGCGATGTCAATGCCGCCCGCGCCTATTGCCATCATGCCGCCGCCGCCGCCCGTGGGTGTGTGGCTGTCGCTGCCGAGCAGGGTCTTGCCAGGTCGGCCGAAGCGCTCAAGATGAAGCTGGTGGCAGATGCCGTTGCCGCACTTGGAATAGATCACGCCGAACCTGCGCGCGACGGAGGCGAGGAAGTCGTGGTCGTCGGCGTTCTCGTAGCCGATCTGCACGGTGTTGTGGTCCACGTATGAAACTGCCAGCTCGTTGCGCACATGCGGCACGCCCATCGACTCGAACTGGAGATACGCCATCGTGCCGGTGGCGTCCTGCGTGAGCGTCTGGTCTATGCGAATGCCGACCTCGGCGTCCCTTGCAGGGTCGCCTTCCACAAGATGCGCGGCGAGTATCTTCTCCACCACATTCATCGGCGTCTTCGCGCTTTGCTTTCTACTGCTCTTCTTCATTCATCGCCCTATTCTTGTTTCGGATTCCGGTTTTCCTGGCCGGAAAATCCACCTGACTCCGCCTGACAGGGCAGGCAGCTGGGCCATATTATACCAAATGCGCATCCCTCCATCAAACTCCGACGGCGGGAACGACCGCAAATCTGGCGAGGGACATCACCTTCCTGCCAAATACGTCATCGTGATCGCGGCCGTGGTGACGGGCTTCTCAAACACGAACGACAAACGCTCGGGCGACTGGCGCCCGGGGTTCTCGATCTTCTCTGACGAGAACTTTACCGGCGCAGAGGCGCTGACGGCCAGCTTCATCTTTCGAAAGCCGCTCGTCTTCTTGAACGAGAAGAGCATGCCCTTCTCGTCCTTCGTCCATTCGCGGTATGTGATCACGGGCACCTCGAAGGTGGTGGGCTCGGTGAACTCGGCCTTGTCGGTGACTGTGAAAGTGCAGTGTTCACGATCGAACACTATCGTGCGCCGAAGCGACTTGAGCGCGGGCACCTTGTAGGCGGCGGCGTAGTCTATCGTAATCGAGTCCTCCTTTTCGGTGAAGCGCGTCTCCACCACCTTCGCGGCGGCGGCGCGTCCGCCGCTCTGCAGCTTGCCGCCGATCACTGGCACGGGATGTCCATAGGAGTTGAGCACCTTGGAGTCGTAGCGGCGGCTGGAGAAGGTGCGGCGGGTGTAGATCTCGCCGCCTGGGTCGCCGGCCATCTCGCAGCCGTCCATCATCACCGTGTAGCTGCCAACGTCGTTGTGGTTGTGGAGTTCTGCGTTGTGCCCGCCCTTGAAGGCGGCGCTCCAGCGCAGCCCCCTTTCGCCGGGCTGCGCGTAGCGGGAAATGAGCACCTGGGCGTCCTTGAACCATGTGCGCGGCGGCAGCACGTCCATCGTGGGCTCGCTCCGCGGCGGCTCCTGGCCGAAGGCGCGCAGGGAGAACTGCGCGTAGCCGGAGGAGAGCAGAGGGAGGCCGATCGCCGGAGAGCTTGCGAGGTCCGGCCATATCTGGCGGCCGAGGGCGAGGTACACGGGCGAGGGATTGCCGCCGCCGTCGGCGAAGTGCGGCGACCTGCCCGGCTGGAGCTGAAAGCCGTAGGCGTACTTCATGACCGTCTTCGTCTTGGGGTTGGCGAAGAGATCGACTTTGCCGCCAGTCGCGGCGCGTATGGAAAGCCCCATCATCAGGTGGTGCCCGTAGCCGTAGTTCCAGTAGCCCATGCCCTCGGAGCAGTAGCCGTCGTTGGTGTATCCGGCGAGCGCAGAAGGCACGCTGCCTTCGGCAAGCACCACGAACTCCGCGCGCAGGCGGCGGTCAGGCACGATCGCGAGCGCCGCCCTCACCACGCAGCAGTTGCACACGCTGTTCCAGTTGTTTCCGCCGTGGAACCACCAGTGCGCGCGGAGCGGCGCCTTGCCGCGCGCATGGTCGAGATGCGGGCGGAACGTGCGGCGATCGATCTCCGAATACACCTTCCTGCGCATCTCCGCAGGCAGCGCGTCGCCAAGCCACGCGAGGCAGTATGCGAGCCTGAGCGAGATTTCCGCGCTGCAGAGATCCACGTGCGGCGCGCCCTTGAAGCAGGAGAGGGACGCGTCGTGCGCGGGAAGGGTCCAGCTCTTCATCGCGCAGATCGCGTCGGCGTATTCAACGGTCTTGCCGATGAACCGGCCCCTGCGCTCGAGGCATTCCGCCGCGAACAGGCGCTCGAAGTTGGAGACGCGCCGGGAAAAGCAGCTCTCGTAGTTTCTGCGGTTGCCGTTCCTGGAGAATTCCAGGTAGAGCTCGTCCGGCGTGTCGGGAATCGGTTCGGAGAGAAGCCTCTCCGCCGCGGCGACGATCGACTTGCCCTCCTTCGTCTCCGCGAGGGGACCCCACTTCGCGCGGTCGCTCGCGGGCGCTCCGTCGGCGCACGGCTTCTCGGGCAGCGAGGCCGCCACCTCCGCGATTCGAGCCTCGAGTGTCTGCGCATGAGCGACAGGCCCATCAGCAAAGGCAGTTCCCGCCGCATACAACATTGCCAGGCTCAGGAACGTTCCGAACTGTGTTCTCATCTCGTTTCCTTTCGTGTAGTTAGTTGACTTTTTTGGTTGAAGAAAAGCCCGCTCGCCCATGTCACGTATTCGCCATAGACGAAATCGGCGTCGAAGAGACGGGCGAGCCGGGCGGCGCCGGCGCGAAGGCGCGAGGCGTCCATGCGGCGCAGCCGTTCGAGGGCGCGCGCAAACGACTTCGCGTCGCCCGCGCTGTACGATGCACCAGCGCCGTTTTCGTCAATGAGGCGCGCCGTCTCGCCTTCCAGCGAATTAAGAACGGGAAGCCCTGCCGCAGCGTAGTCCGCAAGCTTGTACGGCACTCCCACGCACGACGCGGGAAACATCGGCACGACAGCGGCGTTGGCGCGCGCGAGCATCGCGCACAGCTCTGCGTCGCCGACGTATCCGTGAAAGACTATGCGCCCGCATCCAGCGGCAAGCGCGCGCAAGCTGGGTTCCTGCGGACCCGTTCCCGCAAGCTCCAAACGCACGCCGTCCATGCCCTTCACTGCCTCGATCACGGTTGCGAGGTCGTACGAGGCGCTCATGCTTCCCGCGTATGCGATGGTGAAGGCGCCGTCGCCGCGAGTCTCGGCGGGCGGAGAGACGGCCGCCGCGCGGATCTCTATGCCATGGTAGAAGAGGCGTGCGGGCGCTGTGGCGCCGTAGCTGCGCACAAGGTCGATGTAGCGCTCAGAGACGGCCGAGATCGCGTCCGCGCCCATGTAGTTGGCGCGCGCCGTGCGGGCGAGAGGCGCGAGGAGAAGGCGCGGCGCGACGCGCTCGAACGTCTCCGGCCAGGCGTCCATAACATCCACGACGAACGGCACTCCGCGCGCCTTGCAGAAGCGGCGCGCAGCCGCGCAGAGAGAAAGAGGCGGCGACGAGGCGACCACAAGGTCGGGACGCTCCTCCGCGGCGGCAAGGCGCGCCCATCTGCGCGCCAGGACGAGATGCGACCACACGCGCGAAAGGCAGATGTTCGCGCCGTATGCGGGCGTAGGAACCGCCTTCACGCGGAATCCGGGATCCGGAAACGCAGGGTCCATCGCGCGTCTCGCCTTGCGCGAATGCGAGAAGTCGCTCGTCCACAGCGTCACGTCGTGCCCTGCGCGCGCGAACGCCGCGCTCATCAGCCAGTAGCGCTGCGGCCTGTTGCCTTCAGGCGGCAGATTGTCGAATGGATTGACCATCCACACTCTCATGCAGGCTCCTTCCGCGGAGCGAAGACGACGGCCGAGGCGAAGGCTGTGAACGGCGCCACTAGAACGAGGGAGAAGCTGCCGATGATCGTCTTCACGAGCTCGGCCGAGACCAGGGTGGAGTTCAGGAAGTCCGCCGGATGCGTGCCCTGCGCGGCGAACGCCATCAGAAGCGTGATGTAGCCGCCTGAATAGGCGAGAAGAAGAGTCGTCGTCATGGTGCCCACGACGCTACGGCCGATGCGCACTCCCGAGAGCAGAAGCTCGCGGCGTGGAAGCGTGGGATTGTGGCGCGCCACCTCTTCGACGCCGCTTGCGATGTCCATCGCAAGGTCCATCACGGCGCCGGAGCTCGCGAGCACCGTCGCGCCTATGAAGATGTCCTGCAGGTTGAGGAACTCGTAGCCGGAGTAGAGAAGCGTCTGCACATACGGCATCGTTGCGCCGTTTATGTGCATGAGGCGTCCGAAGGCGTGTGCCATGCCGAGTCCGGCGAGGATGCCGAGCGCGGTGCCCAGAAACGCCGCCACGCCCTTTCGCGTGAAGCCGGCCACAAGGTACATGATGACGGCGGAGAGCAGGCACACCGCCGCGAAGGATGTCCAGCTCGCGGGCCAGCCGCGCAAGGCAAGCGGGATAACGCCCTTCCACACAACGAGGCAGCTCAGAACGAAGCTGAAGAGAGCCTTCATGCCAGTCCAGCCGCCGAAGAGGCAGAGGAGGGCGCAGAAGCAGAGGAAAAGCGTGAGAGCCCATCCGAGGCGCCAGTGGTCGCGGGCCACAAGTGTGTCCGTATCCGGGTTCTCGCCGCCGCGTTCTATCACCACGGCCTCGTCGCCAGGGGCGAAGTGCTTGTCGAGGTCCATCTGCGCACGCAATTCGTTGACGGCGCGGAACGTCTTGCCGCTGTTGGGACCGCCCAGCATGCCCACGGTGAGGTGCTGCGTGCCGAACTTCATGACTCCGTGCAGCTCGATGTTGGAGTCGTCCACGGTCAAGACGCGCGCGCGGCGCGCGGTCCCTTCGCGTACTACAAGGGCGGGCGGCGACGGTGCGCGCCACAGCGCCACGCACAGGCAGGCGAGCAGCAGCACCGCCACGCTGTCGCCAAGGCGCTTCATTCGTAGAGGGCCTTGAGGCGCTTGGCGATGTCGGTGTTGTCAAGGAGTCCGGTGAACGCCTCCGCGCCCACGCCCTCGCTCGTGCTGAGAACAGGCAGCGCGGTGTGCGAGCCCGACGTCCAGCCCACTCCGGCCTTGGCGCTCATCACCTGCACGGCCGCGAGCGGCAGCATGTTGCGCTTGAAGGCGCCCTCTAGCTTCTTTATGTCGTGCTCGTTTAGCCAGATCTCGTCCTCATGGGCGGACTTCTCGCCGGCCGCGAACTTGCCGCCGGCCTTTTCGTCGCCCTGCTTGCGGCCCACCTTGCCGAAGTCGAACCCGAACCACTTCTCGAGAAGCGGCTTCGCGTCCTTGAACGTGAACTCGCGCCCTTCCGCCTTGGCAGCCTTCTTGGCGCTCTTGAGCTTGCGGCCGAACTCCTCCCACGAGCACTTCTGGCGGGCGAGGCGGCGCGTGTGGAGGGCGTAGCCGGTGCTCATGAAGCCCATGGTCATTCCGCCCGTCTCGTGGTCGCCAGTGGTGACGATGAGCGTCTCGTCTGGATGCTTCTCCATGAACGCCTTCGCGACGCGCGTCGCGTCGTCCAGCTCAAGCGTCTCGCGCAGGTTGGTGGCGGTGTCGTTTGCGTGGCCGGCGTGGTCGAGCTTGCCGCCCTCCACGAAGAGGAAAAACCCGGCGTCGCCGTCCAGAAGCTCGATGCCCTTCGCCGTGAGCTCGGCGAGCGTTGGCTGCGAGCCGTCGGCGTCGATCGCGTACTGCAGCTCGCCGTCGGCGCCGCGATAGAAGCAGCGCTGGCCGGGCTTGAAGGCGCGGAAGGCGGCAGTGTTGGTGGCCACAACGAAGCCGGCCTTCTCGGCGAGTTCGAGGAGGTCGCCCTTGTACTCGGGGTCCTTCACGTCGTTCTGCTTGCCGTCGAAGCCGCCGCCCGCGATGTACTCGTAGGGCGAGTTCACGATGTCGAGGCCGATCTGGTAGAGCAGGCCGCGGTGCTTGCGGTGCGCCACGAAGCCGGCGGGCGTCGCGTGGTTGATCGTCACCGAGGTCACCACGCCCACCTTGCGTCCGCTGCGGTGCGCGACTTCCAGGATGCTCTCCACGCGCTCGCCTTTCGAATCAACCCCCGCCGCACCGTTGCTGGTCTTGACGCCGCACGCAAGCGCCGTCGCTGCGGCCGCGGAATCGGTGATGAGCGAAGTCGCAGAGGCGGTGCGCGTTGTCGCGTGCATCTTGAAATGGTTGAGCGTGAGCGGACCATGCCCCGTCGCAAGCGCGAACTCCTCAGCAACCATACGCTGCGGCGTGGACATGCCGTCGCCGATGAACAGAAACACATACTTCGGCGAAGCGGCCTGAATCGCCGCCGCCAGAAGCACAACCCCCATTGCACACCTTGTCTTCATCGCTTCATCCTCTACTAACACGAAACCCGCGCCGAGACGCGGGTTCGCTTGTTCAATGGAGGTGGGAAGCGGAGTTGAACCGCTGTGGACGGATTTGCAGTCCGTAGCCTAACCGCTCGGCCATCCCACCAGTTGCTCGACCTTAGTTGGTCTTCTTCGCCGCAAGAAGACGGGCATGGACGCGCTTGTTGTACGCCTTGCGCCGATTTCTCTTGGCACGTTTTCTAAGTTGTTGTCCCATGGCGTGTAGTATATCAAAAACCCCGGTTCGAATGCAAGCGCGAAATTTCAAAAAGTTCAATTCAGGGAGATGCGTACGGGAACGAAGAGGAAGGCGAGGCAAAGCGCAAAGAAAACGCCGAGCGGCCAGTCGCCGAAGCGCACGTACGGCGTGGCGCGCGGACGCGCCGGCACGGGCACGGTCTCGCACATCACGCCTGCGGCGTCAACGATCGCGCGCCCTTCGCCGTCCTCAAGCCACCGCGCGCGCCCCGATGGCGAGATCACACCCGTCACGCCTGAGTTGCCCACGCGCATCACGGGCAGACCAGTCTCGATCGCCCTCAGCACTGCCTGCGCCGCATGCTGCACCGGCTCTATCGAATATGAAAACCAGCTGTCGTTCGTCATGAGCACGATGGCCTGCGCGCCAAGGCGGGCGGCGCGGCGGGCGAGCACGGGGTCGGTGTCTTCAAAGCAAATGAGCGGCGCGAGCATGAACACGCGCCCGTCGTCGCGCTCAAGCCGCAGCACACGCGCCTCGCCGGGCCACAGTGACACTCCAATGGGCGAGAGGCGCTGAAGCGGAGTTATCCACTTGTCGAATGGAATATACTCGCCGAAGGGAACAAGGTGCTGCTTCCCGTACGCCTGCGCAAAAATGTTCGTGCCAGGGCCTGAATAGAGCGCGGCCGCGTTCTGCACCTTGCGAACGGGCCCATTCTCCGATTCGGTCATCTGCCACCAGTCTCCGCCGCTCATGAGCGCCGCACCTCCGGTGACGCCGGCGAAGTAGCGCGCCACGTTCACCACCGCCGATTCGCCGTTCAGCGGAGTTCCAAACTCCGTCATCGCGCTTTCTGCCCACACAACAAGGTCCGGACGCGCCACCTTGGCCGACGCCATAAGACGGCCAAACGCCTCGTAGGGATTCTCCACTTTGTCGCGGCGGCTGAATATGCACGGCGCGTTGCGCTGCACCAGCATCACGCGCATGGGCGCCGCCTCGACACCGTCCGCCGATGAAGACGCGGCCGCGAAGTGGAACGCGAGCGCAACAACAAGCGGCAGAGCCGTCTGGAGCGGACGCATCAACCGCCCCGCCCTTCCCTCCGGCGCTCCCCACGCAGTCCACGCCCCTTCCTCCCTCGCGCGCATCTGCGCCACCAGTCGGCAGATGAGCGTGGCGAACACTCCGTTCACAAGAACCACAAGCGCGCTCACGAGATACACTCCGCCGATTCTCGCCGGCGCCGCAAGGCGCGGCACCGCACCTACTGCCGTTCCAAGGAAGTTCCACGCAAATCCCGTGAAGAGCCATCCCCTCAGCCATTCCGTTCCCGCCCACAGCACAGGCTCCGCCACGACGATCGCGGCGACAGCCCACCAGCCGCTCCCCGCCGCGCGCACCTTCCGCCACGTCCTCGCGTGCAGCCACCCAAAGAGCGCAAAGTAGCCCGCGCAGAGCGCCGCAAGGCCGAACCATCCAAGTAGCACAAGCGGCAGCGGACCATTGTTCTTCACAATCGCCGGCATCCATGACAGCGTCGCCGTCCAGAACATCATTCCGCACGCGAACCACGTCCAAGCGCTTCGCTTCGGAGAGCACAGCCGCGATAGCGCCAGCATCGGCGCCACCGCGAACGCAACGGCGCACGTCTCGCCCGCCGGGGGAAAGGCCGCCCACAGAAGAAAGGCGCTCAGCGCGCACGGCACGGCGTGCGCGAAGAGCCGGAAAGTGAAAATCCGCCGCATGGCCTGCAACCTCTCAGCGCTGCGAGCTTGCAAGGTCCGAACGCGGCACCACGACGAAGTTTATCGTCTTGTATCCCGCCCCTTCATAGATTATGCCAATGTCGCCGTTCGGGAGCAGCGTCATGTCGGAGTACGCGGCGCCTTCGGGCTGGACGCATATGCCCTCGTTCCAAGTGCGGCCGTCGTCGAACGACTCCCTGAGGAAGAGGCGCGCGCGGCGCTTGGGGCTGTTGCAGTTCGTGAAGAGAAGGGACTTGCCGAGGCGCATGATCTGAGCGTTGCACTGGGGGTCGGCGAGATTCCGGTCGTACCACGACTGCCATGTGGCGCCGCGGTCGCGCGAGACGTGTATCTGCCGCCCGCCGCCGCGCCAGCGCGAGTTGACCATCCACGCCCCGTCCGAAAGCTCCACCACCTTGCATTCGTCGCCGTTCGCCACCGGCTTGCCGACCGCGCGCCACGTCCTGCCGTGGTCTGTGGAGCCGAACAGGGCGTTCCCGTGGCCAACGCGCACGAGGGTGTGGAGAAGCGTGCCGTCCGACGCCGCGATGCCGGATCCGGACGAAATGAATATGTACGCGCCCTTCTTCTCGGCGCAGTTCTCGCCGAACGGCCACTCCGGGAACGCCACTTCCTTCGATATGTCGCGCGGCTTCGACCAGGTGCCGCCGTTGTCGGAGGACTCCTGCACGAAGAACTGGAACACGCCCTTCCGATTTCTGCACTCCCACACGTTGTAGAAGAGGAATATCTTCTTCGCCGCGGGATCGACTATCAGCGAAGGGTCGGAGGCGGCCCACTGCTCGTCGTCGTTCCACTTCCACGTCCAGGTGTCAACGGGCCTCGTCCAGGTCTTACCGCCGTCTGCGGACCTCCTTGCGGAGATGTTTATCGGCTGGCACGAGTTGAGGTCGCCTGCGTGCCTCTTCCTCGCGTCGCACACCGCCACCAGGTCTCCGTTCGGCGCCGTGCACAGCGCCGGGATGCGGTACACGGCCACTCCCCCGTCGCCCGCCTTCCACAGGCACGTCGTTCCCGCCGCCGCGGCAGACAGCTGAAACGCCGCCGCCGCAAATGCCATGATCTCTCTCATTTCGTTTCGTCCTTTATCCTGAAGTACTTCACCGTTCCGTGGTTGAAGTCGGTTGAGATGTAGTTCTCCAGCCTGTTCCAGCGAAGCGAATATATGCGCGGCGTGTGGAGGAATATCCACGGGCAGTCCTCGCGCACTATCTCCTGCGCCTTCCGCCAGTCCTGCGCGTCGAACGCGCGGTCGAACTCCGGGCTGGAGTAGCATCCGTGGTTGACGCCCGGCGCCGCGTTCTTGGTGTGGAGCAGCATGAGGAAGTTCTCGGGGTCCGGATAGTCGCCCACCCAGCCCGTGTTGAACAGCTGCACGCGCCCTTCGTTCATCGCCGAGAGGAACGCCTCCCACGTCATGTACTTCGCCGTGAGCTCCACGCCCACGCGGTCGTAGAACGCGGCCAGAAGCTCGGCCATCTCACGCATGTCCTGCGTGGCCCTGCCTATCGCGAGCTCGAGGCTGAGGCGTCTGCCGGTCTTCGGGTCCACGCCGCCTGGATAGCCCGCCTCGGCAAGAAGCCTCTTCGCCTTCTCCTCGTCGTACGAATACGCGAACGGCGTCTCGAGGCGGCCTGCCATTCCGATCGGAAGCGGTCCGTCGCACGGCAGCACGCGGTTGTTCATGAACTTCTTCCACGCGGGGAAGTTGAACGCGCAGTTGAGCGCCTGTCGCAGCTTGCGGTTAGGACCCACAACAGGGTCTTTCATGTTGAAGCCGATGAAGTAGATGGTCAGCGACGGCGACGAATTGAGCGTCATGCCCTTGGCGGCCAGTTCGGGGAGGAGAGTGCCGTCTGGGGCTATCACGGCGTCCCAGTTGTCGCGCGATATGCTGCTGAGGAAGTCGATCTCTCCCGAAAGGAACATCAGCCACTGCGTGGAGAGGTCGTCCACGACCATGAACCTGACTTCGTCGATGTCCACCTTCTCGCGGTAGATTGGATTGCGCTCGAACACCATCTCGTGGCTCTTGCGCCACTCCCTGAGATAGTATGCGCCGGTGCCCGTGCCGTCCTCCGCCATCACGCCGGTGTAGGGCATGGCCATGAGCCACTTGAAGACGTGCTGCGGCTCCTTGAGCGTGACGGTGAAGGTGAGCTCGCCGGTCACGTCCACGCTCTTCACGTTGTGCATCAGCCACATGCCCGAGCTTGCGTTGCGCCTGTCGGCCAGCCTGTCGAGGCAGCGCTTGACGTCGGCCGCCTTCACCTGGGATCCGTTGCGGAACTTCACGCCGTCGATCACGCGGAAGGCGTACACGAGGCCGTCCGCGCTCACCTCGGGCATCTCGCACACGCACGGCCTGAGCTTGTATGGACGCGCGTAGTAGTCGATGTCCAGTATCGGCTCGTACTCCTGCGTGATCACCTGCGAGGCGGCAGTGTCGCCCGCCTTGATGGGATCCATGCTGGCGACCATCGGCAGCGCCCTTCTGAACACCTTGCGCCCGGCCGCCAGCCCGCATGCCGGCAGCGCGGCGACAACCGCGAGCGCGGCCATCGTCAGCGCCCCGCGTATGCTATGTACGTTTCTTCTCATTGCCGGGAGTTATTTTACCATTTGCGACGGCAGAAGCGCAACCGCATTTTTCTTATGGTCGACCGCCTTTTAGTCGCCGCCCCCCCCCTTTTTATTGTTGAGGCAATTTCAAAGCCTCTGCGATTCTGGCCGGGACAGAGCCCGGCCCTCCCTTGGCTTCGGGCCTGTGGCGGGTACTATGTGCCGCCCTTCCACGCGCAGTCGCGTCGCGAAGAGCCGTACCCGCCGATGTCAAAGATCAGCTACGTTCTCGTCTTTGCTGAGCAGAACGCGCAAAGTATATCGCATTTTCAATTCAGTTTCAAGCGACAGTTTTGAAAATTGGAAATTTGGCCAGAATTGCACATCTTCAGCCCTGAATTCTGCCAAGCACCGGAATGATCTACTCCTGCATGAACGGATTGGACTCGACTTCGCGCGCGATCGTGGTGGCGGCGCCATGGCCCGGCACGACTTCGGTGGAAGGCAGAAGCGTAGCGAGGCGCTTCAGCGAGGCGCCCATATCCTTCATGCTGCCGCCGGGGAAGTCCGTTCGCCCGCACGATCCCGCAAAGAGCGTGTCGCCGGTGAGAATCAACTCCTCCCGCTCGAAGTGCAGGCACACGCTCCCCGGCGTGTGGCCGGGCGTGGAAAGCACCTTGGCGGAAAGCCCGCCGCATTCAAGCACGGCCCCTTCCACAAGGTCGGCGACGAGCGTCGCCGGGCGCGGCGTTGCGGAATAGTGCGGCGGCCACGCGTTGAGCGGCGAGAACGCGATCTTCTCGTCGGCAGGCGCAAGGTGCACCGCAAGGCCGGGCCACTTCGCCACGAGGCCCGGCACCGCGCCGATGTGGTCGAAGTGGCCGTGCGTGAGAGCCACAAGCCCCGGAACGAGCCCGCGCCTTTCGCAGAACCCGGCGATCGCCTCGGCGTCCGCGCCGGGATCGACGATCCACGCCTTCGCAGGATCGCTCCAGAGGATTATGCAGTTGGCCTCGATCGGTCCAAGCGGCAGCACTTCCTTTTCCATCATTCGCACCTTACCTATAAGTTCTGGAAACAACAAAAACAACGTGTAAAAACAACTTCCTCTTTCTCGCCGCGAAACTTCGCGGCGTTCCTGAATCGGCGGGCATGTTGCACGCCGTAAAAGAAGTTGTTTTTATCATTTGTCAATGTTGTTTCCATGCCACTATATACTCATTTACATTCCTGTACGCAGCGCGGGCGGCAGGCTTTCGAGTTTCACCGGGCCAATCAACCCCGACCTGCGAAGCGGGTCGGAAGGTCTGTGGGGATTCACGGTGGTGCGCGTGAGGCGCTTCTCCGCCGGCAGCGACGCATCGCCGATGAGCCTGTTCGCCCAGAGGTTGGCCACCTCGATCTCAAGAAGGTTCTCGCCGTCCTTCCACGCGTCTTTCGGCACCGCCACGCGCCACGGCCAGCACCACACCGAGCCAAGGTCCTTCCCGTTCAGTTTCACCCGCGCGAGGTTCGACACGTCACCGAGGCTGATGTGCGTTGGCGCTTCCTTGCTCGTCACCGTTTTGCGGTACGTGGCAATGCCCGAGTAGTGCTGGATGCCCCATTCAGGTCTCTTCGTCCAGTCTTCAAGAGTCTTGAACTCTACTTCATCCTTCGGCCCGCCCCACGCAGGATCGAACGCCACCTTCCACGGACCTTCAATGACCAAGCTACTGGCAATTTCTTTGTTGTTGTACGCTTGCTGTCCCTGCGACGTACGGGGCGGCTCCTTCCCCAACACCACGAACCCGCTCTCGCCCGGGCCAAGCGTCAATTCCACTTCCGTCAAGAAGGGCTGCACACTCTTCCAACAGGATAACGCAAGCCTCTCGCCGTTGAGAGGATTCCACCACTCAACCGACTTTACGCCACCGACCCGGAATCTGCACGTAGCCTTCTGCAGTCTGTCAAGACGGTTGCCCACGAAGTAGATGTCTTTCCCGTCGAGCCTGCGGTGGATGTAACGCAGGTCGCCCGTCGTCTCGAAGTCTGGAGGCAACCCGATGATATGCGACAGCAGGACGTTCGCAGTAAAGCCGTAGGACGGATAAAGCTCCCGTTGCGAAGGACGCAACCTCCACGGGGCCATCGCATACGGCCCGAGCTCCTGCACGGATGCACCCTGCTCTCCAAACAACCCACGATTCCTGGTGCAAGTCCACGATGCGTCTGTCTTGAACGTGTCGATGCGACCGTCCACATAGCCGATTGCTCCGGCGGCGATTAGCCCAGCCGGATTGGGCGAGTCGTCCCAGTTATCGGCAAGGACCTCAATTGTATTGAGGCCGGACTTGGCAAAAAAAGCCATCCGATGCTTCCCGACTTTGTGGAAATCGATTCCGTCTCCGATTGGTGCGTCGTTGATGAACAGACGATATGCGTTGTCGGCGGCGATCGCGACGTATGCCTCCTTGACCTTTGACATGTCGTCAATGGTGAACGTAGTCTTGAACCATCGCGATCCGTGTGGCTGTTTCATCACGTCCTTCTCGCCAGCGAACCATATCCACCTGGCTTCCCTTTCAAGTACGTCCTCTGCCATTGAAGAGACAATGCTCTCGCCTCCATAGCTATAATGTTTCGGCTCGATGCGATCTGCAAGCGCGGCGACTTCTTGGTCGCACTTCGGATAGCCGGAAAGGCTGGGCGACTTGCGCGGCACTCCGCCGACAATCGGGACCCCCGCCTCCGCACATTCCGCAATCTTCTTCATCAGCGCAGGCGTCATCGCATCGACCTTCGGCAACACGAGAACGATGTACGTCGCGCCGCCTTCGAAGTCAATCTGCCCATTGACGAACTTCGCGCGCGACATGAATATCTCCGGCGAGCATCCGTCGAAGGAGTAGCCCTTCCTGTCTGGGAAGTCGCCGTCCATGAAGGCGTCCTTCGGCGGCTGGAACACCATCGGCGCGCCCTCGGGCAGGAGGTAGAGGATGTCCGCGACGGGACGCCCCTGGCGGAGCAGCCACTGGCAGCGCGTAAGGTAGCGGTGGTAGGAATCGACCATCGGCCACCACGTCTGGTTGCGGTGCCAGTTGACGCCGTAGTACCCGCACATCGTCATGCCGGGCTTGTCCGTGAGGCTCGGCTGGTGCTGGTACGTGTGGAACTTGAAGCAGTTGATGCCGAAGGCGAGCGCCCAGTCGCCCTGCGCCTTCATGGAACCGGGGTACTGCTTCCAGAATTCGGCGCTCGCGGTGAACGCCTCCGCGCCGACGACGGGGCGGCCCATCGTGTGGGCGATGGAGACCGCCTCCAGACAGCTATACGTGGCATCGAAACCCATGCCCTTTGACCAGAACTCGCACATCGGCACATCGGCCACCGCGCCGGACGTGATGTCGCAGCAAGGATTCATGTCGTACGGCTCGCTCGACATCACGAGCCCCTTGCCATGCGCGTATTTTCTGATGGGCAGAAGCTGGTTCTCGATCACGAGCTCCTGCGCGGTGAGGCGCCAGTCGAAGAGGAAGCGCTCGGTGATTTCCGTCGAGCGCACAATGCGCCCGTTGATGGCGGGGATGAACGGGAGTGGGGAATATCCGCGGCGGCGCTCAAACTCCCTGAAGAACTCCGCAGAACCGTTCTGCGCGCTCATCTCCCAGCTGTCGAAGTGGAGCGTCGTAAGACCGCGTCCGGGACGACGCGGACCGGCGGCGGCGAGGATCTTGTCCGCATAGTCGCGCAGATGGCGTTCGATCGCGCCCTTGTCGAACTTGCTGGTCTCGAATCCCAGGCCGGGCCTGGGCGCGGGGCGCGTGGTCTGGCCGGTGAGGCGGCGGCCCACGCGCATGATCGTCCAGCGTCCTTCGGGCACGCGCCAGGTGAGCCGCCCGGAGGCGTCCATCTTCGCCGTGAGATCAACCACTCTGGCGGGATCGACGCACTTCGCCGGCGGCACCGCCTTGCGGGACGGCGGGAGGCGGGGCTTCACGCCGGGGCGGGAAGAAAACGGCGCGCGCTGGTAGATGGCCTTCTCGTCCGCGTCGGGCAGGCGCTCCGCGCCCTCCGGCTCGGGGAACGCAAGCACGGCGACGTCGCGGTAGTAGCTCTCCCAGTCCTTCTTCATCTCGGGCGTGAGCGTGCGTATGCCAAAGAACGGAACCCTCGGCCTGGGCACCGGCAGGACATCGGAGAAGTCCGCAGGCCCCGTCACCGCCGTCTCGCTGGCGACGGTATGCTGCATCGCGTCCTCCGGCTTGACGGACTTTCCGCCGGCGCCGCACCAGCCGGGGCCAGTGCCCACGGCCACTTCGATGCCGAGGCGGTCGGCCTCCGCGATGGCGTAGCCGAAGAGCTCCAGCCACTTGGGGCTGAGGAACTCGACCGGGCCGCGCCGCACGCGGCCGCCCTCGACCTCGAGGATCAGCACGCCGCCGATGCCGGCCGCCTTCATGGCGTCGAGGTCCGCCTTCATACCCTCGCGCGTGGTGTTGCCGTCCATGAAGTACCAGTAGACCCACGGGCGGGCGGAGCCCGGCGGATTCTCGAACATGTCTTCAAGCGGCTGGCCGGCGAATGCCGGCCCAACCGCCAGCGCCGCACAGGCAAGGGCGCAGGCAATTTTCTTCTTCATGATCAGTGTCCTTTGTGGTGGTGTGGAATTCTACTGCACATAAACGCGCTCTACACGGTTGCCGAGGGAGCAGATGATTTCATAGGCGTGGGTGCCCTTCAGCGCACCCCAGTCGTCGGGCGTGACCTGGAACTTGCCGGAGCGGCCGAGGCAGACGACTTCATCGCCAGGCGCGACGCCGGGAACATGCGAGACGTCCACTGTGGTGTAGTCCATCGAGATGCGCCCGATCACAGGACACGGCACGCCGCCGATAAGCACATGGCCGCGGTTCGTGAGAGCGAGCGGGAGTCCGTCCGCATATCCGGCCGAGATCGTGGCGACGCGAGTTGAACGGTTGAGGCACCAGGTGCGTCCGTAGCCGAGGGTGGTGCCAGGAGGAAGAGTGCGCACCTGGGCGACTCGCGTCTTGAGGGTGAGCACGCTCTCGAGCTTGAGAGCGCGGCGTCCGTTGGGGTCGAAGGATCCGTGCAGGTTGATGCCGGTGCGCACCTGCGTGAACGGCGGACGCGCCGCGCGGGGAAAGTTGTTTATCGCGTCCGAGGCTGCGATGTGCACGGTGCGGAACGTGATTCCGCGGCGCTTGAGCTCCGATAAGATCGAGCAGAAGAGGTCGATCTGGTCTTCCGTGAAGGCGTCCTCCGGATCGTACGCCATCGGGCAGTGCGAGAAGATGCCCTCGCAGTCGAGGGCGGGAAGGCGCTTGACGGCGCACGCCACGCGCACCGCGTCCTTCGCGAGAATGCCGAGACGGCCCATGCCGGTGTCGAGCTTGAGATGCACCTTCGCGACGGTCTTGAGGCGGCGCGCGGCGGCGCTGACGAGGCGAGCGGTGGCAAGGTCGATGACGGGAAGAGTGACGCCGGCGGCGACCATGGGCTCGATCTCGTCGGGCAGCACGGACGAGAGGATCTGCACCGGCTTGCCGTGCCCGGCGAGCTGCAGAGCCTCGAAAGGCTCCGCCACTCCGAATCCCGCGCAGTCGGTGGAGGCGAGCGCCTTCGCGTACGGATCGACGCCGAGACCGTAGGCGTTCGCCTTCATGACGCACAGCACCTTGGCGGGCTTGACGGCGGCGGCGATGCGGCGGTAGTTGGCGCGCAGGGTGCCGATGTCAATCTCCACCCACACTCTTCTTCTGAGGTCCATGTCAAATCTCCACTGGCGTGAGCGAAACATCGCCCCATCCGCACGGGAGGGCGAAGCGCACCTGGCCGTCGCGCTTCTTCTTGTCGCGGCGCATTATGTCAGAGAGAGAGTCGAACGTCACGCCCTCGGGCAGCTCCACGGGAAGCCCCACGCTTCTGAACACCGCAGCCATCTTGCCGGGCCAGTCCTCCGGCGCGAGGCCGAGGCGCACCGCGAGGCGGGCCTCCTCCACTGCGCCGATCGCTACGGCCTCGCCGTGCTTGACGGCGAAGTTCGTGGCCACCTCGACGGCGTGGCCCACGGTGTGGCCGAGGTTGAGCTTGGCGCGCACGTCGCGTTCGCGTGGATCCTGCCTCACGAGGCGCACCTTCACGGCGAGGGCGCGGCTCACGAAGGCGGCAAGGCCCTCGAGGTCGTCGATCGAGTCGAAGGGAGCGTCAGGGGCGATGCATCCAAGGCCCTCGAACATCTCAAGATGGTTTGCGAGGTCGGGGTCCGCAATGAATGCGTGCTTGAGGGCCTCGGCGAGGCCGCAGCGCCATTCGCGCGCGGGAAGCGTCACGAGCGTCTCGACGTCGGCAAGAACGAGCGACGGCGAATGGAACGCGCCAACCATGTTCTTCGCCTCGGGGAGGTCGCATCCTGTCTTGCCGCCGGTGGAGGCGTCCACCATCGAAAGAAGCGTGGTGGGCACGTTGATCCAGCGCATGCCGCGCATCCAGGCGGCGGCGGCGAAGCCGGTTAGGTCGCCGGTGACGCCGCCTCCAACGGCCACGGTGAAGTCGTCGCGGCCAAGGCCGGCGCGCAGGAACACGCGCCAGATGTCCGCAACCGTGTCGAGCGTCTTGCCCTCCTCGCCTGCGGGAATCGTGGTGCGCACCACCTCGATGCCGGCGGCGCGAAGCGAATCCGCCACGCGCTTCGCGTAGAGGGGCTCGGTGTTGGAGTCGCCCACCACGACGGCGCGCAGCCCAAAGTCGTGCTCGAGAACCCATTCGCCGATGAAGTCGACGATTCCCTCGCCCACCATCACGTCGCTTGGAACGTCGCCGGATGTGATGTGATACGCGCCGAAGAGTATCTCGGCCGCGTCGAGCATGTTGTCGAGCGAGCGGCCCGCCACGTCAAGGCGGCGGCGGAAGCTCGCGTAGTGGCCGGCTCGGCGGGCCATGAGGTCCTCAAGCGCCCTGCCGGTGTCGGATATGCCGTTGTTGAGAAGCGGACGCGTTCCCGGAGTCATGTCGATGTGCGCGCGCAGCACGTCGAGCGGGCAGTCGAGGCACACCACCGTGCCGCTATGCTCCGCCATCGCGCGGCATGCGTCGTCCAGAAGCGTTCCGCCCCCAAGCGCGACGACGCACCCCGAACGCTCGCAAACAACCTCAAGGGCACGCTTCTCCCGCGTGCGGAAGCCGCTCTCGCCCTCTTCGGCGAAAATCCGTCTGACGGGCATTCCTGCGTCGTTCTGCACGATCTTGTCAAGATCGAGGAACGGAAGATCCAACCGCTCGGCAAGAAGCTTGCCGAGCGTGGATTTGCCGCTGCCGGGCGGCCCGTAGAGAAAGAGGTTTCTCACCTCAGGCGTCTTCCTTGATCGTGTTGCGCGCCTCGTTCACGCGCATCTTGCGGCCCATGAACTCTTTTTCGCTCATTGCGGCGATGGCGTTCTCCGCCTCGGGGCGGTTGGGCATCACCACGAAGCCGAAGCCCTTCGAACGCTGGCCGTTCTTGTCGGTGACGATGCGGGCGGAGCCAACCGTGCCGAACTTCTCGAACTCCTTGCGGAGCTGGTCCTCGGTGAGCTCGTAGCTCAGGTTGCCCACGTATATCTCCACGCTGCCGGCGGGAATGGGCTGGCGGGGCGTGGATGACACCACACGCGCGGCGCGCTTCTGCTGCGCCTTGCCTCCCGAAGCGACGCGGCGGCCGATGAAGTATCCAATCAGCCCGCCTACCACAAGGGCGCCAGCGATTGCCGCTATTGCGTGCGGAGGGCAGCACTTGGAGCATTTTTCGGCTGTCTGCGTAGCCGCCTGCGCCAGAAACACCATGTTCATCATCTCTCTTCTTCTCTCTTTCTTCTTGTTTGCGCGCCTCAGCCCGCGAGGAAACCGTCGAGCTTCTTCAGGCGCGATGGGTGACGCAGCTTGCGCAGGGCCTTCGCCTCTATCTGGCGGATGCGCTCGCGCGTCACGTTGAACTGCTTGCCCACCTCTTCCAACGTCCTGGAGAAACCGTCGGTGAGCCCGAAACGGTAGTCCAGCACCTGCCGCTCGCGGTCCGTGAGCGTTAACAGGATTTCTCCCAGCCTCTCGCGCAGCATCGCGTACGCGGTCTGTTCGGAGGGGTTTTCCGCAGTCGTGTCGGGGATGAAGTCGCCGTACTTGGCGTCGTCGTTGTCGCCGACCTTCGACTGAAGGGAAATTGGCTGCTGCACCATGCGGTACACCTGGCGAACCTGGTCGGGACGCATCTCCATCTCCTCGGAGAGCTCCTTCTCGGTGGGCTCGCGACCAAGCTTCTGTATGAGCTTCTTCTGCACTCGCATGAGCTTGTTGATCGTCTCGATCATGTGCACGGGAATGCGGATGGTGCGTGCCTGGTCCGCAATCGCGCGCGTGGCGGCCTGGCGTATCCACCAGGTGGCGTACGTGGAGAACTTGTAGCCTCGCTTGTACTCGAACTTCTCCACCGCCTTCATAAGGCCGGTGTTGCCCTCCTGTATGAGGTCGAGGAAGCTGAGGCCGCGGTTGGCGTACTTCTTCACGATGGATATCACGAGGCGGAGGTTCGCCTCCACCATGCGCTGGCGCGCGTCGATTCCCTCGTAGAGTATCTTAAGCATGTAGCCGAAAGTCTCGAGGAACTCCTCGGGGGGCATGCCGAACTTCGCCTCGAGGTCCGCGATCTTCTTGCGGCAGGCGTCAAGGTCGGCCTCGCGCTTCTTGGACTTGGGCTTGCCGAGCAACGTCTGCTTCACGGCGAGCTCGTGCTTGTAGGGAAGGTATATCTGGTCCTTCGCCTCCATGCAGAGCGTCTCCAGCACCTTCTGCTTGAAATTGAGGTCGTCGAACGCCTGGCGCAGCTTGGCGCGCGCGTTCTGCACGGTCTTCTCGGCGCCGCGGATCTGTGCCTGAGTGGACTTGCGGTTGCAGGTCACGGCCTGATACTTGGCGTACGCGTCGGTCATCATGCGGCTCATTTCCGCAAGAATGCGCCGATAGGCGGGCAGCTGCTCCATGTAGGCGTCGCGGTTGTCCTCGTACTTGTCGGTCACGACGCGGTCGAAGCGCTCCTGCATGCCCTCGAGCTTGTCGAGAAGGCTGGAGTACATCGACGGGGCGAATGCGTAGCGGTTGAATATGTCCTTGGTCTTCGCCTCGGCCTCCTCGATCTTCTGGCAGATGTCCACCTCCTGCTCGCGGGTGAGCAGCGGCACCTGGCCCATCTGGTGGAGGTACATGCGGATGGGATCGTCGAAAAGCTCCTGCGTGCGGGCGGCGGCGAAGCGGCTGTCTCCGCGCTTGTCCTTGTTGGCGATGTAGGCGTCGACCTCCTCAGCGCGGATCACCGCCACGTTGAGCTGCTGAAGGATGGAGAGGTATTCGTCGGTGGTGTTCTCGTCCTGCACGGTGGCGGGCACGATCTGGTTGAGCTCGTCCCACGTGACGTAGCCGCCGTTCTTCTCGGCGCGCTGCTTCACCTCCTGGATGACGGCGTTGCGCTCCTCGATGCCGAGCACGCCCTGGCCCATGAAGGCAGTCATCTCCGAGGGGTCGAAGTCGTCGCCGTATGCGGAGGACGGCATGGGCACGAGGTCGTCGAAGCCGAGATCGTCGATGTCGGCGGACTCCGGCACGTCTGCGGCGTCCGCCGGCGAGTGCTCGCCCACCTCCAGCTCGTCGGCAACCTTCTCTATGTCAAGATCGCGGGCCTCCTGCTCTGCGGCCTCCGCCTCTGCCTCGTCCTCCGGCGTCGCATCAACAAAACGGGCCTCGCGGCCGTCGTTGTCGTCGTCCAGCGATCCGTCCTCCAGACCGTCGCCCGCCAACAAGTCGTCGCGGCGCTCGTCTTCCTCCTTGCGCCCTGCGCGCTCGGCCTTCTTCTCCTTCTCGCCCTTCTTCGCCGGCTCCTTCACAGCCGCGGATGCCTTCTCCGCCTTCTGCCGCTTTGCGCCTCCGGACGGCGAAGAAGACTTTTTAGCCCCCTTCGCGGATGCTCGCGACTGGACGTTTTTCTTAACTGCCATGATTGATCTAGACTCCTTCGGAGTACAATTCTATTATATGCTGGTTTGTCAAGAGGGTTAGTGTATCAATTTTTCGGTTTCTAGTCAAGGGGTTGATTTAGAAAAAAAATTTTGATATAATTTGTGGACATTTCGACAAGATTGGAATCCCAAAAGGAGAACACCGTGACCACCCCTATGCAGCCCGCCGAGAAATCCGCTTACGCAGCAGCCGGCGTCAACATCGACGTCAAAATGGACGCCCTCAAGGCGATCAAGACGATGGTGAACGCCACAAAGACCGTGAACGTGGTGGGCGGCATCGGTTCCTTCGGCGGACTATGCCGTCTTCCCCAGGGCAGCCCCAAGGACACCCTGCTCGTCTCCTCCACAGACGGCGTCGGCACCAAGCTCAAGGTGGCCGTGATGATGAAGAAGCACGACACGGTCGGCCAGGACATCGTGAACCACTGCGTGAACGACATCCTCGTGCAGGGCGCCCGCCCCCTCTTCTTCATGGACTACGTTGGCGCCTCGAAGATCGACGGCTCCGTCTTCCAGCAGATCGTCGCCGGCCTCTGCAAGGCCTGCAAGGAGAACAACATGGCCCTTCTCGGCGGCGAAACCGCCGAACTCCCCGGCCTCTACCCCGCCGGAGAATACGACCTCACAGGCACCATCGTGGGTACCGTCTCCCGCCGCCAGCTCGTATCCGGCCAGTCGATCCGCGCCGGAGACGTGGTGATCGGCCTTCCCTCCGGCGGACTCCAGACGAACGGCTACTCCCTCGCCCGCAAGGTGTTCTTCGACATCTGCCAGATGTCCCCCTTCGACAAACTCCCCGGCACCAGTCAGACGATCGGCGAAGCCCTTCTCGCCGTCCACCGCAGCTTCCTCAAGCCCGTCGGCCGCCTCCTCGAGAACAAGATCAAGATCAACGGCATGGCCCACATCACGGGCGGCGGCTTCCAGGACAACATCCCGCGCGTCCTACCCAAGGCCACCATGTGCGAGATCGACCGCACAACCTGGGAAGTTCCCACCATCTTCAACTTCATCGAACGCCAGGGCAAGGTCGATCACGACGAAATGTACCGCGTGTTCAACATGGGCATCGGCTTCGTGCTCATCATGCCCAAGACCTCGCTCCTGCGCATGAAGACGGTCTTCCGCAACATCAAACAGCCGTGGTACCAGATTGGCGTCATCCGCGTGAAGAAGCCGAACATGCCTCAGGTCTATTTCTCCAAGTAGTTCGAAGCTACCAGCCGCAGTAGAACGCCGCCGGCGCGGCAACGGTCGTCGTGACCACGGGCGTGGTCACGACAGGGCTTGTGATCACCGGCGCAGTCACCACCGGGCTCGTCACCACGGGCGTAGTGACCACAGGCGCCGCATATCCGGCCGAATAGATGGTGGGCGCATAGTACCCGGAACAGTATCCGCCATAGTACGGGCTGTACCCACCATAATACCCGCCATAGTAGCCGCCGTAGTAGGGTCTATAGCCGTATCCGCCATAATAGCCGTACCCGCCGTACCAGCCGCGCGCGAGCGAGCCAGCCACAACGCCTGCGGTGAAGCCGCCCAGGCCCCACCCCCAACCGCGATGGCCCCACCCGCCATGGTGATATCCGCGATAGCGGAAGCCGCCACCATGGTGGAAGCCAATGCGCGGACCGCACCCGCGGAAACCGCCGCCGTGGAAGCCGCCACGAAAGCCGCCGCCGCCGCAAAGCCCACCGCGAGCGAATGCCGCTGTGCACGCTGCCGCCGCGAGAACCATCACAAAAAGTCTCCTCATCTTCATTTCACTTCCTTCTTTCCGTGCTTCTTGCACAACCGTGTAGGAGAAGGACTTGACTCGTTCTGACATTTCTTTTGAAAAAAAAAATCATGCCTGTCGCAATGGATCATCTCAAGCATCCCGACTTCTCGGCTTCGATTAGGACAGACCTTGCAACAGGAAGAGCGGCCGATGCGCCGAAGCCACCATGCTCCACCACCACCGTCACCACGATGCGCGGCGTCTTCTCGGGCGCAAAGCACGTGAACCAGGAATGGTCCCTGCCCCGCTCCGTCTGCGCAGTGCCCGTCTTTCCGCACACGTCAAGACCGGCGACGTCGCACGCCTTTCCCGTTCCGCTCCTGACGGCGGCGCGCATCATCGTCTTCATTCGCGCGGCGGCGGAGAATGTGAATGGACGCGCCCGCAGCACAGGCTTCGCACGCGGATCAAGCGTTGGTTCGAGCATGAGACCGTCGTTCGCCACCGCCGCCGTGAATAGCGCCACTCCAAGCGGCGTAAGATGCAGCGCTCCCTGGCCAATGGCCACAGGCGCAAGCGCGGCGCTGGAAAGCCCCTCCGGCACCCCGCCGCCAGCCGACTCCATGGCCGAGGTCTTCGATGCCAGCACTTTCGCACCATCGCGCAGACGCGCCGCGGAAACGGCATCCGCGAAACGCTCCGTGCCGAATCCCGCGCCCAGCTGGGCGAAGTACGTGTTGGACGAATGCGTCAGCGCCTGCCCCATCCCGATCTTTCCGAAGCCCTTCCATGTCCTGCCGCGGCGGATCGCATCGTACGCCTCTACGTCGCGGATCGGCGCGGTGCCGCGCGAAGGACGCCACCCCTCGGCAGGGCAGTCGAAAACCGGTTCGTATCCGGCGGATATCGCCGCGCCCCCCATGAACACCTTGAAAGTGGAGCCTGGCGGGTAGAGTCCGTTCAGCGCCCTGTTCAGATAGGCGGCGCGCGGAGACGAGACAAGCGCGAGTATTCTTCCCGTCGAAGGCTCAAGCGCCACCACCGCGCCCACGCGCCCCTTCATCAGGGCGGCCGCGCGATTCTGCAGCCGCGCGTCGATGGTGAGCGCTACGGCCTCGCCGCCGCGTTCGAGGGAGAGGTCGTCGAGCACGTGCTGGAACGTCGAGCCGGGCTCTGCTACGTCAAGCCGCTCGCCGCGCGCATCCACGGCAACACCATGCGGCGGAAGCATCTTCTCCACGTTGGGACGCCTGTCGTGGCGACGCATGAAACGCACGAAGCGAGGATCCTTCGTGGCCGTGAACAGCCAGCGCGCATGCACGGCCAGCAGCGCAAGAAGCGCCGCAAGCGGAAGAAACGCTAGTATGACGATGCGCCGGCGCATACGGCTGCGCCGTTCTTCAGCCCTGGTTGGCAGTGGCCACCACGTCCACCCCCGTGCCTGCCACGTCGGGGATTATGACGTCGCCAATGCGCACGGGAAGCTGCATGGTGGTCTGCGACAGAGCAGACAGCACGTCGTTGATCTTGCCGATGGGAACGGCGGTCTTCGTCTTGACGGGCAGCGGACGGCGCATTCCGGCCACGCGGACGAGTCCGGTGACCATGCGCGTGGGATTTTCGAACTCGGCCTTGCCGTAGGCGATGCCGCGGGCGCAGCTGTGGCCCTTCACCACAATCTCGCCCTCTTCGTTGCGGTCGACCTCGAGCTCGCAGCCGCGCGGGCAGTTGATGCAGATCATCCTCATCATCTCGCGTCCTCCGAAAGAGCGTATGCGGCCGCGCTCCTGCCTGCAATCTCGGCGTCGCGGCTCACCCAGTCCACAAGGTCGTACACGCGCACAACGTTGCCCGCGGCGAAAACACCGGGCAAAGTGGTCGCCATCTCGGGCGTCACCTTGGGTCCGCGCGTGGCGGGGTCGATCTCGGCGCCGGCCTTGCGTGTGAGCTCGTTCTCGGGGATGAGTCCGCAGGAGAGGAGCAACGTGTCGCAGTCGAAGTGCATCTCGGTGCCGGGAATCGGCTTTAGATCATCGTCCACCTTCGAAACCTTCACGCCCGTCACATGGTCGCGTCCCTCTACGTCCGTCACCGTGTGCGAGAGGAGCAGGGGAATGTTGTAGTCGTTGAGGCACTGCACAACGTTACGCATGAGCCCCGAGCTCTTCTTCATGATCTCAACGCAGGCGAGCACCTTCGCGCCGGAGAACGTGAGGCGGCGGGCCATGATGAGGCCGATGTCGCCCGAGCCAAGGATCACCACGCGCCTTCCGGGCATGATGCCGTCCATGTTCACGAGCCTCTGAACGGTGCCGGCGGTGTAGACGCCTGCGGGACGCGTTCCGGGCGTCATCAGCGCGCCGCGCGGACGCTCCCGGCATCCCATGGCGAGAACCACGCTCTTCGCCTTGTAAACCCTCAGGCCGCCCTTCGGGCTCATCGCCGTCACGTGTATCGGCAGTTTGCACGAAGTAGAGTCGGCCCTCATCGGCTGCACGTCGAGAACCATCGTGCCGCACACAAGCGGAATGTCAAGCTCCTCCGCGCGCTCGATGAAGCGGTACGCGTATTCGGGGCCTGTGAGCTCCTCCTTGAAGCGGTGGAGGCCGAACCCGTTGTGGATGCACTGCTGCAGGATGCCGCCCGGCGCGTCGTCGCGCTCAAGAACGAGCACGTTCGCGGCGCCCGCCTCCTTGGCGGCGATGGCGGCGGCGAGGCCTGCGGGGCCTGCGCCGATCACGAGAACGTCCAGCACTCCGCAGGCGTTCAGTGCATCGTATTTGCTGGAGGCGCCGAGCGCCTTGGGAGCGGTCTTGCGCGAGACGAGGAAGGCGTCCGGCGGCAAGCCCAGCTCCTGCGCGAGTATCTCGATCACGCGTGGCGTGCAGAACCCGCCCTGGCAGCGGCCCATGCCGCCGCGCGTACGGCGCTTCACTCCGTCGAGCGTGCGCGCGCCAACTCGGGCGCGAATCGCGGCGCGTATCTCGCCTTCGGTCACGCCTTCGCAGCGGCAGATCACGCGCCCGTATGCGGGATCGCGCGCCACGAGCTCGCCGAGCTCGTCGGGGCGCATTTCGCGCGTCTTTGGCCACCAGCTGACATCCTTCGAAATCTGATTGGGGTTCTTGCGCGAAACGCCAAGCCGGGCGGTGACCTTCTCGGCCATCCAGCGTCCGATCGCAGGCGCGGAGGTAAGGCCAGGCGATTCAACGCCCACGGCGTTGAAGAACATCGGCGCGTCCGGAGCTTCGCCGAGAATGAAGTCGCCCACCGTGGTCTCGTGCGCGCGGAGGCCCGAGAACTCTGTGATCACCTTGTTGAGGGGAAGAGCGGGATAGGTGCGGCGCGCGCCGGCCTTGACCTTCTCGAGTCCGGCGTAGGTGGTGGCCTTGTCCTCCTTGTCGGGGATGTCCTCGGCAGTGGGGCCAACGATCACCGTGCCATCGACGGTAGGCGAAACGAGGATGCCCTTGCCCATCTTCGAGGGCACCTGGAACATCGTGGCGGAGAAAGTGCCGTCTTCGTCCTTGTCGAGCATCAGATACTCGCCACGGCGCGCCTCAATGTTGTATTTTGTGGCGCTAACAAGGTTGTTGAGCTCGTCGGAGTGAATGCCGGCGACGTTCACGACGGCCTTGGCCGCGAACTCGCGTCCATCGGCGCATGTCACGAACCAGCCATTGCCGTCATCTGCGCGGCGGATGTCCGTGACCTTGGCGTCGAAGGCGAACTCCACGCCGTTTGCGGCGGCGTTCTCGGCGGCGCGGAACGTGAGCTCGTAGGGGCAGCAGATGCCGCCCGTGGGGGCCCAGAGCGCGGCAACGGCCTCGGGGGAGACGTTCGGCTCGCGGCGGCGAAGCTCTTCCTGCCCGAGGATTTCCACGGGAACGCCGTTCTTCGCGGCCTTCTGCACTAGATCGCCGAGCGCGGCCTTCTCCTCGTCGTTGAAGGCGAGGACGAGCGAACCGTTCCTCACGAACGGCGCGCGAAGCTCGCGGCAGACGTCCTCGAATATGCGGTTGCCGAGCACGTTGAACTTAGCCTTGTTCGTGCCGGGCTTCGCATCGAAACCGGCATGCACAATGGCGCTGTTCGCCTTGGACGCGCCCTCCGCCACGTCGCTCCCAGCCTCGAGAACGCGCACGTTGAGGTTCCAGCGGCTGAGCTCGCGCGCTATGAAACAACCCACAACTCCAGCGCCCACCACGAGCACGTCGCTCGCGGCCGCGCGCTGCACGCCACGCATCGTCTCCATCGCGCTAGCCTCTGCAGAGGGTGTAGAGAACGCCGGCCACAACGGCGGAGCCGATCACGCCCGAGACGTTCGGGCCCATGGCCTGCATGAGGATGAAGTTCGTGGGATCGTTGCCGAGCGACACCTTGTTCGAGACGCGCGCGGCCATCGGCACTGCGGAGACGCCTGCAGAGCCGATGAGCGGATTCACCTTCTCCTTCGAGACGAGGTTCATGAGCTTCGCCATCAGAACGCCTGCGGCCGTGCCCACGCAGAACGCGCAGAGGCCGAGCGCGAGGATGCCGAGCGTCGTCGCGGAGAGGAACTTCTCGCACGCAAGCTTCGAGCCCACGGAGAGGCCGAGCATGATCGTGACGATGTTGATGAGCGCGTTGGACATCGTATCGGAGATGCGCGCCACCGAGGGACCGGCCTCCTTTGCGAGGTTGCCGAGCATGAGCGCTCCGATGAGCGGCACGGCACTGGGCAGCAGCACGGCGCAGAGGAGGAGCACTATCAGCGGGAAGCAGATCTTCTCGATCTTCTTCACCTCGCGCAGCGGCGGCATCTTGATGAGGCGCTCTTCCTTCGTGGTGAGCGCGTTCATGATCGGGGGCTGGATGATTGGGACGAGCGCCATGTAGCTGTACGCAGCCACGGCGATCGCGCCGAGCAGGTCCGGGGCCAGGCGGCTAGTGAGCCAGATGGCCGTGGGGCCGTCCGCGCCGCCGATGATGCCGATGGACGCCGCCGCCTTGAGCGGGGCCACGCCGAAGAAGTCGCTGCCGAACACCGCCGCGAGGCCGAGCGCGCCGAAGAGCGCGAAGAAGATGCCGAACTGGGCGGCGCCGCCGAGGAGCGCCATCTTCGGATTGGCGATCAGCGGGCCGAAGTCGGTCATCGCGCCCACGCCCATGAAGATCATGATCGGGAACACGCCCGTGTCGATTCCGAACTTGAAGAAGTAGTAGAGGAAGCCGCCCGGCTCGATGATGCCGCCCGTCATCACCGGCACTCCGCTCGCAAGGAACGTTATCACGCCGTCATGCATCATCGCCGGAGCGGTGACGCCGGCGAGCGGACAGTTCGCGAGAAGTCCGCCGAAGCCGATCGGCAGCAGCAGCAACGGCTCGAAACCCTTCACGATCGCAAGGTACATCATCACGAGACATAGCGGAATCATGATAAGCTGGCCAACGCCGTACGGCATGCCGAAGAGCGTCTTCACCTCATGTCCCTTGACGAATGCGCCTACGTCGTCGAAGTATCCGCCGATCCAGTCGCCCTTCTTAACGGGATGCTTCTCGGTGGAGAATGCCTTTATCTGATTCTCGTTGACAACCCAGAATCCGTTCTTGTTGGCGTATTCGGAGGCAGGAAGAAGTCCCCTGTTGAAGTCTGGCTTTGCCGGACGGTCCGACTCGGCGAAATTGCCGGTGATGTAGGCAGGTGCCTCCTTGCGGGCGAATCCGGCGATGCCGGTGTCGCCCGAGAGATCCTTGACCTTGCCAAGAGTCGTCTTCCAGTCGCCCTCGGCCTGCACGCCCAGCGCGCAGGCTGCAACCACAAGAGCCATCAAGAACTTTTTCATGTCGTCGTCACCTATTCACTATTCACTATCCACTATTCACGCTCACGATGATCGGCATTAGCCGATCGTCGCGAGAACGTCGCCCGTGGCAACCTTGTCGGTCGCGTTCACCAAGACGGTGACGGTGCCGTCGCAAGGAGCCGTGACGGGCGTCTCCATCTTCATCACGTCCATGACGAGGATTTCGTCGCCCTTGGAGATGGCGGAGCCGCTCTGGGCGGTGACGCGCAGCACGGTGCCAGGCACGGGTGCCTTGACTTCCTGACCGCCGGCAGGCGCCGCAGCCGCGGGAGCGGCGGCCTTGATGCCGGCTTCCGCCTTGAAGTCCACGCTCCTGCCGTTCACCACGGCCTTGCCGTCGCCCTTGATCTCAACGCCGTACGCCTTGCCGTTGATCGTGACGGTGACAGGACCACCCTTGCCGCCTGCGGGCTTCGCCTCTTCGGCGAAGCGGCAGCCCATGGGGGCCTTGGACGGATCCTTGAGGAAGAGGATGCCCTTCTCCTTGCAGGATGCGGCGATGAACACGTTCTCGTCCGTGACGGGAAGGCCGGCGTCCTCGAGCATCTTCTTTGCCACCTTGCCGCCCTTCTTCGGATCGGCGTCGTTCATTTCAAGCACGGTCTTCGTGGTGGGCTGGCTGTACGCCTTGTTGAGGTCGCTCGAAGCCATGAACTCGCTGGCCTTCTTCACGATCTCGGGATCCGGCGGAACGGGCGTCTTGCCGAAGTAGCCGAGCACCATCTTCGCATAGCCGGGCGAGAACTTCTTGAACTTGCCGAACATGACGTTCTGGATCGCCTGCTGCGCGTAGAACTGCGAGACGGGCGTCACGGACGTGCCGAAGCCGCCGAGGCGCACGCAGTCGTACATCTCGGCGATCATGTCGTCGTACTTGTCCATCATGTTGTTGTCGCGGAGCATCTGCGTGTTCGCGGTGAGCGCGCCGCCGGGCATCGGGCTCCACACGATCTGCGGGTTGACGCTCATCGCCTCCGGCGGGAGGAAGTACTTCGACATGGCGTTCTTGAAGGAGTCCTCCGCCTTCTTGATCTTGTTGATGTTGAAGTCGAAGCC
>JAFXIL010000030.1 GCA_017563185.1 Kiritimatiellia bacterium
AGGGCGCTGTCAACGGCGACTGGTCGTATGCGAACGGCGGGAACGGCTTCTCCCTTCCCGGCTGGACAACATCGAACTCCGGCAGACTCGGCCTTGCCAAGGCGAACGGAACATGGGTGACCAAAGGACGCGGGATCGGGACGTACGCATTGTATCTGCAGACAAAAGGCAACACGGTCGATGCCTCGCAGAACGTCGTCGTGAAGGTGCCGGGCACGTACTACTATCGGTTCATCTATGCCGCCCGTCCCAAGTTCGCGGGCGCCACAACGGAGCTGCGCCTCATCCACGGCGGCACGTCGCAGACGCTGGCGTCCGTCACCACGACGGCCGATACGTACGCGACATGCGAGGGGACGGTCGAAATCGCGGAGGCTGGCGACTATACGCTGCAGTTCTTCCAGCCCTCGACGTCGTCCGACAGGGCGAACACCATCGACGAGGTCGTGTTCGCCCTCTGTGACGCGAACGCGACGAGCGGCGCCGTCAAGGTGAACGAAGGCGCGACGCTGGAGATGAACGGCAAGTACGACTTCTCCCAGAACATCTTCATCCTGAACGGCGGCACTCTCCAGAACACCACCGGCACGGACCTCGGCAGCGGCACCGCGCAGATGAAGTACATGTTCCTCGCGGCGGACTCCACGCTCAACCTGCAGAACCACTACGGCTTCATCGGCAACGGGTACTCGCGCTCCATCCTGGACCTCGGCGGCCACACGCTGACGGTGAACCTCAACGCTGGCGGTAAGCTCTTCTACCTCTACAACACCGAGGTGAGGAATGGCGTGCTGGACGTGACCGACGGCGGATGGCTCGAGATCGGCAATGCCGGCGTGACGGCCACGACCGCCACGATCAAGTGCAGGGCGGCGATGCGCGCCAACGGCGCAGTCGAGGTGCGCGACTACACGGCGTATAGGGAGACCTCCAAGCACAATGAGGGCACGGCGGCGTTCAAGGTGTACGGCACGTTCACGCCCGTGACGGACACCTTCTACGGCTGCCAGATGCAGGACGGTTCCACCGTGGACCTTTCGGGCCGTGAGACCGCATGGCACACCACCACAGCTGCGGACAGCAGTGCAAAAGGCTCCACCACGGTGACCTTCGCCGACAACGCCACCATCACGGTGAACCTCTACGGACGCGAAGGGCTCTTCGCCCTGGCGCGCTCGGCGGATCCGTTCGTGGCGACGTGGAGCGCGGATCCGGCGAATCTGGAGGGGCTCAAGTTCGTGGTGGACGCCAAGTCGCGCAAGCTCGGCCTCAAGGTGGTGCCGGACACGCTGATGGTGCCTGGCGGCGAGGAGCAGGTCGAGAAGAAGGGCCTCAAGCTCGTGTACGTGGGCGGCTCGGTGTTCCTCCTTCGCTAGCGCCGGATTGTCCGCTGGCGGCATGGCAGATTGACCGACGCGCCATTGTTGGACAAAAGACAGAAGACAGAGGACAAAGGGTGGGGCTGGACAATGCTTCGCGCACTTCAGCCCCATCCTCGTCTTTTGTCCCCGAAACTCTCAAACTCTCAAACTTAACCGGATTTGCCCACTAGACGGAACGCGGCGGAAGATGGTATAATTTCAATCATCGAGGAAATATCAGATGAACATCAATAAGGTTAATCCGGCGACGCTGAAGATTACCGACATGCGTTTCGCCGACATCGACGGTGCGCCGAAGCGGTGCACACTCATGAAGCTCTACACCAACCAGGGCATCGTCGGCTACGGCGAGGTGCGCGATGCTTCAAGCCGCACGTACGCGGCCATGCTCAAGAGCCGCATCCTCGGTGAGAACCCTTGCAACGTGGAGAGGATATTCCGCCGCATAAAGCAGTTCGGCGGCGACTCGCGCCAGGCGGGAGGAGTGTGCGCTGTGGAGCTCGCCTGCTGGGACATCTGCGGCAAGGCGTGGGGAGTTCCCGTGTGGCAGCTTCTCGGCGGCAAGTGGCGCGACGAGATCAGGTGCTACTGCGACACGGACTCCGAAGGCGGCGGGCGCGACCTGGGCGCGGCGCTCAGGGAGCGCATGAAGATGGGCTTCACGTTCCTCAAGATGGATCTCGGCATCGAGCTTCTCGCGAACGTGAAGGACGCCCTCGTCGCGCCGCTCGGCTACCTCGCCTACATGCGCAGGATGAAGCACGTGGTTCAGACGCCGCACGGCTCCATCGACCCGCGCGCGATGCGCGGCGAGGCGTACGACCTCTTCAACACGGCACACCCATTCACCGGCATCCACATCACAGAGAAGGGGCTCGACTTCCTCGAGAAGTACATGGCCGACGTTCGCGAAGTCATCGGCTGGGAGGTGCCGATCGCAATCGACCATCTCGGCCACATTCCGTACGAAGACGCAGTGCAGCTTCTGCGCCGCCTGGAGAAGTACCATCTGTCGTGGGCCGAAGACGTGCTGCCCTGGCAGGATACAGGCGCCTGGCGGCGTCTGCACGCCGCCACCGCAACCCCGCTCGGCACGGGCGAGGACATCTACCTCAAGGAGAACTTCAGGCCGCTTCTCGAATCGGGCGCGCTCGCGGTGGTGCATCCCGATCTGCTCACCGCAGGCGGCGTGATGGAGACGAAGAAGGTGGGCGACATGGCCGAGGAGTGCGGCGTTCAGATGAACATCCACATGGCCGAGTCGCCGATTGCGTGCATGGCCGCAGTGCACGTTGCGGCGGCCACGCGCAACTTCATGTCGCTTGAACTGCATTCGGTGGACGTGCCGTGGTGGGGCGATCTCGTGAAGCCGGCGCTCTCGTACGAGGGCGGGTTCATCAAGGTGCCCACAAGGCCAGGCCTCGGCATCGACGAGCTCAACGAGAAGCTGATCAAGAAGCAGTCGTGCGCAGACTTTCCGCCGCCCTGGGCGCCAACGAAGGAGTGGGACAAGGAATGGGCCAACGACCGCCGCTGGAGCTGACATCTCCACGCTTTCAAAAGGAGCATCTCATGTTACGTGAAAGGTTCGACCTTACAGGCAAGACCGCGCTCGTCACGGGCAGCGCGCGCGGGATCGGCCGCGCCATCGCGCTTGGCTTCGCCGAGTTCGGCGCGAAGGTGATCGTGCACGGCTCGAAGCCGAGCGCGCCGCTAGACGAGGCGCTTGCGATGGTGAAGGCGCTCTCGCCGGAGAGCTATGCAGTGACGGCAGACCTTGCCGATCCGGCGCAGGTGGAGACGCTGCCGGCGGACATGGACATTCTCGTGTCGAACGCGTCCATCCAGGACCGCCAGCCGTGGCACTCGTTCGACATGGACGAAGCGCGCAGGGAGATGCAGGTGAACTTCTTCGCCGCGCTTCGTCTCTTCCAGAGGGCGTACCCATTCATGAAGGCGAGAAGGTGGGGGCGTATCATCGCGGTGGGCTCTGTGCAGGAGAGGCGTCCGCACGTCGAGATGGTTGCGTACGCCGCGTCGAAGGGCGCTCAGGAAAACATCGTACGCAACATCGCGCGCCAGGTGGCGTGCGACGGCATAACCGTGAACAACATCAGCCCGGGCGCGTTCGCGACCGACCGCAACAGGGAGGCGCTGTCGAATCCCGTCTATGCCGAGAAGGTGAAGGCCGCGATTCCCATGCATTTCGCCGGCGCGCCGGAGGACGCCGCTGGCGCCGCGCTGCTGCTCGCATCGGAGGCGGGGCGCTACATAACCGGAGCGACGCTGCTTGTCGACGGCGGCCTCGGTCTTCCTGGATGATCTGCCGTGGGATTGTCGAAAAAACTTCATACCATCTTGACTTGTCGCAGAATTTCAACTACAATATCACCCGTCATGACATTCTATCGCATATCTGTTCGCCCGCTTGCGGGATTCGTTCTGTGCGTCTGCGCGATCTGCGCGGGCGTTCGGGCCGATGACGCTGCGGCATCCGCGCCGCTAGATCCTGCGGCGAAAGAGGAGCTCGCCTACGTGAAGGCGCTCGTTGAGGCGAACCTGCCAGACTTCGCAGGGCCGGTGATCGCCGCGGCCAAGACGAAGTGGCCGGTCCTGGCGCCGAAGCTCAAGGTCTACGAGATCGACGGCGACCTGCGCATGGGCAGGTTCGAGAAGGTCCAGAAGGTGCTTGACGCCTGCAAGAAGGGCAGCAGCGAATACTGGTCCATCCGCCTCGCGATGGGTGACGCGTACTACTCGCGCTCGCAGAACGCCGAATGCGCGAAGATATACAAGGAGTTCTTCACTGCGGTGCCGAACCCCGGGCCCGACATCATGGAGTTCTACGTGGCGAGCGGCTTCAAATGGGCGCAGATATGCGCCATCGGCAAGCAGTACGACGAGGCGATCAAGATGTACGAGAGCCTCCTCGCGAAGATGCCGAAGGCAAGCAAGGACGTGGAAGAGGGCGAGGATGATCCGTTGGAGACGCGCTGGTGCATGGTGGCCCAGTCGTACGTTGAGCTTCTGCTGCGCCTCGCAGGCGAGATCGAGAACGTCAAGGATCCAAAGCGCGCCGAGTACCTCAAGAAGGCCGACGGTGTGGTCAAGGAACTCCTCTGGAAGCAGGACATGCTTATCATCTTCGGCAAGGCCATCTCCATGAGGGCGCACATCGAGATGCTGCGCGGCCGCCTCGGGAAGGCGCAGCAGATCGTGACGGAGTTCCTTCCCACGCTGCGCGACATCCACAAAAGCCTTCACGACGACGACCCCGACGGCTCGAAGGGCGTGCTGCGCCTGAGCCCGATGCCAGAATGCCGCTATCTTCTCGCGCGCATTCTCTGGCAGGAGGTCAAGCGCGAGGCAGGCAAGCCCAAGGCGAACGAGGACGTGATCAAGGACGCGCTCTTCGGCGACAGGGAGAAGACCGGCCGCCGCAATGGCCTCGGCGCGTACAACCACGCGATCAATGTTTACGTGAACTATCCCGAGAGCGCGTGGGCCGCGAACGCCGGCAACCTCACCGAGGAGATCGAGAAGTTCGTGAAGACGCGCTACAAGAAGGACATCCGCACGAACGTCACTGCCGGCCAGATGAAGAAGGTGCGCGAGATGCAGTTCAAGAACGCGCGCGACGTGTACAACAGCCACGACATGAAGAAGACGGTGGAGGTGTACCTCGAGCTGCTCGCCCAGTTCCCGGAGTATCCGGAGTCCGTTGGCGCGCTCGACACCCTCGCCGAGAGCTACATAAGCCTCTGGGAGGACGAGAAGGACGCCGGCGCAAAGCTCGTCCACAGGCTCAACGCCGAGACCGTGGAGGGCTACATCGCCGAGCGCTTCGCCGAGAAGGGCGGCGCTGTCTCCCGCTCGGCCGGCGACGTGACCCTGCGCCTCGCCGCCCTTGAGCACGACGCCGGCGCGCTCGGCCGCTCCGCGCAGCTCTACGACCTCTACTTCAAGAACTACAAGGACCACTACAAGGCCGCCTCCACCGCTCTCTCCCTCGCCGGAGCCGCGTACAAGAAGGACGACTGGGCCGCCGCCGCACGCTACTACGAGATGGTGGCCACCACCTACACCAACTCATCCTACTACGCGGGCTCCCTGCAGCTGCTTTCCATCTGCCATGGCAGGCTCGGCCACGTCGAGGAGCAGGAGACCTGGCTGCGCCGCTTCGCCGCGGCGGCCAGCAAGCCCACCGAGCGCGCCACCGCCCGCCTCTCGCTCGCCCAGATGCAGCAGAAGCGCGGCTTCGCGGCGTTCGTCGCGGCCGATGCCGAGTACGCCGCTGAAGGCACTAACGACATGGCCGCGGCTGCCGCGGCTGCCGACGCCGCGCGCCTTGCCGCGTACAAGGCGGTGGCGGGCGCCATACGCGATCTGCGCGCCACGGCGGCGGACATCACGGACGTTCTGGCCAACGACAAGACGCTCGGCGCCGAGGAGCGCAAGCAGCTCACTAAGGCCCGCGAGCAGTCGCAGTTCCTTGAAGGCGTCAGCTGGCAGCGCCTCTCCTGGCCTGCCGACAAGGTGCCCTTGTTCCGCAAGCAGGCCGTGAAGGCGTTCGAGGGCTATCTCGAGGTCAACCCCAAGGGCCAATACGCGGCGCAGGTGCTGGTGATGCTCGCCACGATCTACACGGCCGACAAGAACGTGGAAGGTTCGCAGAAGGTTCTTGCCCGCCTGCAGAAGGACTTCCCCGAATCCGACGAGGCCAAGAACTCCGTGCCACGCCTGGCATGGACGCTAATCGAGATGGGCATGAGGCAGGAGGGCGTGGAGCAGTACCGCCAGATGCTCGCCACGCAGGGCGGCAAGTACACCGCCGCGCAGTTCCTCCAGGCCGGCGACGCGCTTCTCGAGGCCCGCAGCTGGGACGTGGCGGCCGAGGCGTACAACAAGGCGCTCGCGCTCGCGAAGAACGAGAAGAAGGAGAACGTTCGCAGCTACGTCGACGTGCACGCCATGCTCGGCCTCGCAAAGGTCAGCTACGGGCAGAAGGCATGGGCGGAGGCTCACTCGAAGCTCGACGACTTCATCACCAAGTACTCCACTAACGCGAATGTGGTCGCCGCCTACGAGATGCTCACGGAAGTGGCCTCCGAGGAGGGCCGCCGCGAGCGCGACAA
>JAFXIL010000197.1 GCA_017563185.1 Kiritimatiellia bacterium
CGGCATCTACCATTTGCCGGTGGCCACAGAGAGGCGGCCATACCCGTTCCCATTCCGAACACGGAAGTCAAGCGCCTCATCGCCGAGGGTAGTGCGGGACCCGCCCGCGCGAGAGTAGGACGCCGCCGGCTCCTTTTTTTTTTAGTTTGAAATTCAAGCTCTAAACAACAAACGCATGAGCAAACTCTTGAACATGGTGATCGCCCAGTCGGGTGGTCCTTCAATGGTGATCAACGCTTCGCTTTGTGGAGCGGTTGCAGCAGCTAAGGGCAAGGCCGGTGCCGGAAAAATCGGCAAAATACTCGGCGCGCGTCACGGCATTCTCGGAATCCTGAACGGCGACTATGTCGATATGCGCAAGATCAGCACCAGGAAAATGGATGCCATTGCACGCACTCCTTCCTCAGCTCTCGGCAGTTGCAGGCGCAAGCCTTCCGCTGAAGACTGCCGCGCCATATTCGAGAACTTCAAGAAGCTCAACGTCGGCTATTTCTTCTACATCGGCGGAAATGACTCTGCGGACGCCGCGCGCATTGTGGCGGAAGAGGCCGCGAAGGAAGGTTATCCGCTCGTATGTTGGCATATACCCAAGACGATCGACAATGATCTTCGTTCCTGCGATCACACGCCTGGCTATGGTTCGGCGGCCCGCTTCGTTGCCTGTGCGCTGCGTGGCGACGACCTCGACAACCGCGCTCTCGGCGGCGTGAAGATCGATGTCATAATGGGCCGTGATGCGGGGTTCCTCACTGCGGCTTCAGCGCTTGCGCGTCAGCGCGAGGATGACGGCCCGCACCTCATTTATCTTCCTGAAGTGCCCTTCAGCGAGACGAAGTTCGTCAAGGACGTAAAAGCCGCGATGAAGAAGTTCGGCCGCTGCGTGGTGGCGGTTTCCGAGGGGATTCGTGGCAAGGACGGCGTGCCGATCGGCGCGAAGCTCGGCTCCGGCGAGAAGGATTCGCACGGAAACGTTCAGATGTCCGGCACAGGCGCGCTCGGCGATTCGCTTGCGAGGCTGCTTAAGGAAAAGGCCGAAGTGAAGCGCGTCCGTGCCGACACGTTCGGATACCTTCAGCGCTCATTCCCCGGAATTGCGTCGGATGTCGACCGCGACGAGGCCTTTGGAGCTGGTTTCGTCGCTGTTGCGGCAGCGGTGAAAGAGGCGGTTTCCGGCACCACGATGACTGGCACCATTGCCATAACGCGCAAGAAGGGACGAAAGTACGGGGTGAATTACGAATGGCGTCCTATTGCCGATGCCGCGAAGTATGCGCGCAGCATGCCGCGCGAGTTCATTGCGAAGAACGGACATGACGTCACCCAGGCGTTTCTCGACTATGCACGTCCTCTTGTGGGTGAACTGCCGCCCTGTGAAATAATCTGACATTGCAGGGAGCGCCGCCATGCTGGTGGAGGCACATGCAAAGATTAATTTCACGCTTCAGGTTCTAGGAAAGCGTCCCGACGGCTACCACGACCTCCGTAGCATAGTGTTGCACGTGCTGCTGCACGACGACGTGCATCTTGAAGAAGCGCGCGAAGTGACCGTGGAGTTCGATTCCGCTTCGCCTTGCCTTGAACCGGCACTTGCTGGTCTGCAGCAGGAGAAGAATCTTGCTTGGAAGGCGGCCGATGCGTTGCGGCGCGCAACGGGATGTAATCGCGGTGCGGCGATCAGAATCGTGAAGCGGATACCGTCTGGCGCTGGACTTGGTGGTGGTTCCGCCGACGCTGCGGCCGTGCTCAATGGGCTAAACGAGATGTGGGAGTTGCATCTTCCGAAGAACAGACTCTGCGAAATCGCGGCGGAAGTGGGCAGCGACGTGCCAGCTCTCACGCTTGGCGGCGCCGTGCTCATGGAGGGACGCGGGGAACGGGTGACGCCGCTTGAGGAGTCGCCGATGGCTGATTATCCTGTTCCGGACATGGGGCATCTTGTTCTGCGTACGCCGAAGATATTCGTCTCCACGCCGGCCGTCTTCCGCGAATTTCGAAAAGAGGACAGCGGGAAGGGCACAAATGATCTGCAGCCTGCGGCTTGCCGCCTTCACCCCGAGATATCCGCGGCTCTCGCCGAACTGGAGGCGGAGGGATGCGAGGGCGTGGCGATGTCCGGCTCTGGCGCTGCGGTCTTCGGCTGGCGTCCTTGAGATGTCCGGCTTCGCCACTTTTGAATGGCAACGCAGCGCGGAAAATGGTAGAATATCATCTTTGCAACTACAAAAGGAGCAGATGAAATGCAGATGAACCGTCGTACATTTCTTCAGAGTGCAGCAGCCGCTGGATCCGTCGCCGGACTTGCCGGATGCATTTGCCCGTGTTGCAGCCGCGCGAAGACGCAGGTTGCAGTGCAGCTGTATTCCGTTCGCGGCCTGATGAATGACAAGGCCAGATTCAAGAAGACGCTCAAGGATGTCAAGGATCTCGGCTACGCCGGCGTTGAGTTCGCCGGATACGGCGGCTACTCAGCAGCCGAGCTAAAGGCAATGCTCGACGACTTCGGCCTTCAGCGCGCCGGCACGCACATCGGCATGGACACTCTCATGCCTGCCAAGATACAGGCGACGATCGACTTCAACCTCGCCTACGGCAACCGCTATCTCATGGTGCCGTGGATGAACTCGCCGCGCAACTGCAAGGACCGCACGGGCTTCTGGAAGAAGCTCGCCGACGATCTCTCCACCGCCGCCGAGACTGCGAAGAAGAGCGGCTGCTACGTGGGCTACCACAACCACCAGCACGAGTTCCGCGACAAGATCGACGGTGTGGCTCCGTTCCAGATCGTATTCGACAACGCCTCGCCCCTCGTGTGCATGCAGGCCGACGTTGGCCACATGGTTTCCGCCGGAGAGGATCCCGTGGCGTGGTTCACGAAGTACGGCTCTCGCGCGCGCACAATGCACGCCAAGGAGGTGTATGGCGGCAACAGCGGCGCCACGGGAGTGCTGGGCCAGCCCGGCACGGCGAAGGGCGTGGACTGGGCCTCGCTCTACAAGGCCACCGACGCCGTAAAGCTCGACTGGTACATCGTCGAGTGCGAAAGCAACCCCAACACGCTTGAGCACATCAAGGCCAGCTTCGAGTTCCTTCACAAGGCGGGCCGCTGCTGAAGTCTTTGCATTAATCTGTGAACTTGAAGGGAGATGCATAGATGAAGAACGTTTTATGGATTGCTCTAGTGGTGGCCGGCGTGGCAGGCGGGTTCTACGTCGGCGGCGCAATGCGCAAGCCCGCGCCCCCTCCGCCTGCAGAGGAGAAGCCTGCCGCCGAGAAAAAGCCCGTGGACAGGGATGACTCTCGTCTGTTGGAGGCAAACAAGCGTATCGCGCAGCTTGAGAAGGACCTTGCCGCCGCGCGTCGCGATTCGGCGAAGTTCGAGAAAGACCTTGCCGCCGCAAAGCTTGCCGCCGAGGAAAAGCTCAAGGAGAACGTGTCCAGATCTGTCGTCAAGATAGGCAAAGACGGCGACATCATGGGCGAACTCAAGAACAAGCTGCCGAACGAACAGTTCACGCAGGTCACCAACGCCTTCTCGCAGCTGCGCAGCAAACTTGAGCAGATCAGGAAGGGCCGCCAGGAGTATCTTGCGTCCGTGGATGTTTCAGGAATGTCCACCCGCGAGCGCGACAACCACAAGCGCTACATGGAACTGCTTGCCAAGCGCGAGGCGATATCTGCCAAGATGAAGAGCGGCATCCCCGACATGGGCGCCATCCAGGAGATGGTGCAGCTTGGCATCGAGATGGAGCCCGCCGCGAAGGAGGAGCGCTCCACGCTCGTCCGCCAGGTGGCTCGCGAGCTCGGCTACACGGGCGACGACGTGGAGGTGATCCATGACACGATGAAGAGCATCTACGACTGCACGAGCGGTGGCGGCCTTGGCGGCCTTGGCGACATAAGCGAGGCCATGGGCGGCCTCGGCGGAGGCGCGCCTGGCGTGAAGGTGGAGACGCAGGTCATAGGCCTGTAGGCATCATTTGACACATACTGCAATCTGACAAGGAGAACACCAATGATCAACAGACGTTCTTTCATCGGCACTGCTTCGCTTGCAATGATGGCCGCAGGCATGCCTTTCGCCGCTTCTGCCGAGAAGAAGGCGAAGTGCGGCAAGAAGGTGCCATTCAAGTTCGGCATGGCGGGATTCTCGTGCCACCGTCTTTCGGTGGACGAAACGCTAGACCTCATGAAGAGGCTCGATCTGCAGTACCTCTGCATCAAGGACTTCCACCTTCCGTTCAAGTCCACCGACGCGCAGATCGCCGAGTTCAAGCAGAAGTGCGCCGACCATGGCGTGATCGGCTATGGTCTTGGTCCCGTCTACATGGACAACAAAAACCAGGCCAGGCAGACCTTCGAGTTCGCCAAGCGCGTTGGCGTGAAGACCGTAGTGGGCGTTCCATTCGAGATGAAGGAGATCAACGGCAAGAAGCAGCGCGCCGAATCGCGTTCGCTCTGCGAGTTCGTTAGCGGCCTCTGCGCCGAGTACGACATGTTCTACGCCATCCACAACCATGGCCCCGACATGCCGCATCTCTTCCCCACCGGCGAGGCGTCGTTCAACATGGTGAAGGACCTCGACCGCCGCATGGGCCTCTGCCTCGACATTGGCCACGACTACCGCGCCAATGCGAACCCGGCGGACTCCATCCGCCGCTTCCACACGCGCATCTTCGACATGCATGTGAAGAACATCCGCCTCAAGCCCAAGTACCACGCCGTCCCAATGCCGCGCGGCGAGATGGATCTCTGGGAGGTGGTGCGCACTCTCGTCGAAGTCGGATACACCGGCTGCTGCTCGCTCGAGTACGAGTCGTTCCCCGGAAGGGGCGTTAAGCCAGGCATCAAGGAGAACGACGTGGCCGAGTGCGTCGGCTACTTCAAGGCCCTCATGAAGGCCGTTGAGGGTTGAAGCGCATTCTCATACTCGGAGCCACCGGCTCCATAGGCGCGAGTGCGTGCGACGTGGTGCGCACGCATCCGCGCGACTTCTGCGTTGCCGGACTCGCCGTGCGGAGCAGCCGCGAACGGGCTGAGGCGCTCGGACGCGAGTTCAACGCTCCCGTCTTTGTTGGCGAGGATGCCGCTCTGAGGGCCGTCGAGGAGACCGAGGCGGATCTCGTGCTCGTATCCACCGTGGGGCTCTCCGGCCTTGCGCCGACTCTCGCCGCGATCGAGAAGGGCGAGAACGTTGCCCTCGCCACCAAGGAGGTTATGGTGGCGGCGGGCGAGCTCGTGTGCAAGCGCGCCGAGGCGAAGTGCGTAAAAATTCTGCCGGTTGATTCCGAGCATTCCGCCATCTTCCAGTGCATAGAGGGGGCGGGCGCCACCGAATGGCGAGGCAGATGCGACGTGGCGAAGCTCGTGCTCACCGCAAGCGGCGGACCCTTCCTTGACGGACCGGACGACCTTTCCGCGGTCACGCCGGCCCAGGCTCTAAACCATCCTCGCTGGAAGATGGGTCCGAAGGTGACGGTGGACTCCTCCACCATGATGAACAAGGGCTTCGAGATACTAGAGGCGCGTTGGCTGTTCGATGTCCCTGTGGACCGCATAGATGTGGTGGTGCATCCCGAGTCGATAGTGCATTCGCTCGTGGAATTTGTTGACGGTGCCACGCTCGCCCAGCTTTCCCCGCCCGATATGCGCGTGCCCATTCAGTACGCCTTCTCGTGGCCGCAGCGCCTTCCTGCCGAACGCCGTGCGCTCGATCTCCCTGCCCTCGCATCGCTTACGTTCCGTGCGCCGAGCGAAGAACGTTTTCCCTGTCTGCGCCTCGTGAAGGAGGCTGCGCGAGCAGGCGGCACGCAGACGGCCGCTCTCAGCGCGGCGGACGAAATCGCCGTAGAACGTTTTCTCTCGGGCGAGATACGTTACACGGACATTCCGCGCCTTGTCGCCGACACGATGCACGCCGCGCCGTATCTGCCCTGCGATTCGCTTGAGAACATCCTTTCCGCCGACTCCTTCGCCAGAGACTTTGCCTCACGTTGGAGCGTGCGAGGGTGACTAAGTTTCTGGTTTAGAGGTTTCTGGTTTCGAGTTTCGAGGTTCTGAACTTGCTTAAACCATAAACCGCTAAACCTATAAACTCCGAAATCTCGAAACCAGAAAAACATCATTTCTCCTTGTAAGATTTCACTACATGGTGCGAGTAGTGAGTGTAGAAAAAGGAGAAATGCGATGTACGGCATTGAAGACGACTTTGAAGAAGAGTATCTAGAGGACGAGATCCTCGACGCGAACGAAGTGCTTTACGAGCTTGAATTGGCGGAGCATGGCGATGTGCAGGCGCAGTATCGTCTTGCTGGCATCTATGCCGACCGTACGACTGTTGTGTATGACGTGAAGAAGTGCGCCGAATGGACGCGTCTTGCGGCCAGTAACGGCTGGCCGCAGGCTATTGCCGTGCTTTCGTCCGCAGGCCTTGATGCCTCCGACGAACTAATCTGCGCCGCAATATTGAAGTCGAAGTGATCTCGTGAACCGAGAATACTTCAATTTGCTATGGACGCCGCGCGGGATTTTCTCGGCACCAACCGCAATGATCTATTGGCTGCCGATTTGATGACCGTATATGCGCAGATGCGCATGACGAACGAATTCCGCTCCTTCGGCATCGCATACGCAACAAACTCCCCGGCGCTTCTGCTTGAGTTCGCCGACGTCTATGTGCTTGTCGCCGGGTTTCTCGAGTGGCACAACGTGGCGAAATATGATATACTATCCGCCATGAAGACATGGCTTGCATTCTGGTATGGGATTTTCAAGAACAATCCCACGTTTCGTCTGTGCTGGGGCTCTGCCCCACGCTCGCGGTAACCACGTCCCTCGAGAACGCGCTCGGGATGGGGCTTGCCGCGTCGTTCGTGCTGGTATGCTCGAACGCGCTGGTGTCGCTTCTCAGGAAGGTGATACCCGGTGCCGTGCACATTCCGTGCTACATCGTGATAGTTGCGGCGTTCGTCACGACGATCGACCTGTTGATGCAGGCGTTCCTGCCGGCGCTATCCGAGTCGCTCGGCATATTCATCCCGCTCATCGTTGTGAACTGCATCATCCTCGGCCGAGCCGAGGCATTCGCATGCAAGAACGGAGTCGTCGACTCGATCGCCGACGGTCTCGGCACGGGCATCGGCTTCACGCTCGCACTCGCCCTCATCGCCTCTGTGCGCGAGATCGTGGGCGCGGGTTCGCTCACCGTGTGGGGCGACATCGCGATCAAGCACATCCACTCAAACTCCGTGGTGCTCGCGATACTGCCCGCAGGCGGCTTCATCACGCTCGGCCTGCTGCTCGCGCTCATCAACCATCTTGGATCGGTGTGGGCGCGCCGCCACGGCGAGCCGCCGCCGCTGCCCATCAACCTCGACTGCCGCCACTGCACGATGTGCCCCAACGGCAAGTAGTGCGCCAACCGACGTGCTCGAACTGAAAGGCCCACGCGGTGAAGTGCCCGAAATGCGGCAATGACGACGACAAGGTGCTGGACTCCCGCTCGTCCAAGGAGGGGGCGGTTGTGCGGCGCAGACGCGAGTGCCTGAAGTGCGGGCACAGGTTCACGACGCACGAGGAGATAGACCGCGACGACCTGTTCGTGGTGAAGCGTGACGGAAGGCGCGAGGTGTTCCAGCGCGAGAAGCTCGAGAAGTCGGTGCGCATCGCCTGCCAGAAGCGTCCCATCCCAGAGGCGAAGGTGCAGGACCTCATCGGCGGCGTGATGTCGGCGCTGGAGGGTGAAGAGGTCGCTTCGGACCAGATAGGCCGCCTCGTGATGGAGCGCCTGCACGAGCTCGACGAGGTGGCGTACATACGCTTTGCGTCCGTGTACCGCCGCTTCACCGACGTGAACCAGTTCCTGAGCGCGATAACGGAGATGGTGAAGAAATGAAGTTCTTTCCGCTTTTCATTCTTGCAGCGTTCGCGGCGTTTGCGGCCGTGGCGTATCCGAACGAGCCGGAGCCCGTGTGGCTGGCGTCGCGCAGCTACGTGGGCGTTGCCGGCGGAATGCTCATGCCGGGCGGCGGGGCGTCCGTACGCCGCGCGGCAGACGTGGCGGTGCGCGTGGGCACGGCGTGGAGCGACTATGCGGAAGTGGAGCTCGAAGCCGCATGCGCGCCAAACGCCTCCACGCGCGCCGGGCATGAGGCGCTTTCCGGCGTGGCGGCGCGGCTCGTGATGCACATGAACGGCTGGGAGGCGTTCGACAAGCTCTTCGGATGCGAGCGCTTCGACCCGTTCGTCACCGTGGGCGCCGCGACGCGCTTCGGCGCGCGCCACGCGTTCGCCGACGGTTCGCACCGAACGGCGACGGGGCCGACCGTGGGCGTGGGCGCGTTCTACCATCTAACGGACAGCCTTGACCTGCGCTTCGACGCGCAGGCGATGCTTGGCATCGACTCGCCCTGCAGCGAGATGTACACGGTGTGCGTTGGCATCCAGTGGAACTTCGGCGGGGGCGGCGAATGAGGACGATCGAAAAATACGTCTTCGGGGCGTTCATGTCGTCCTTCTTCCTCGCGTTTCTCGTGCTGTCATTCGTGCTCACGATAAGCCTTATGGTGCAGATCGTGGGCTACATGCTGAAGGGTGTTCCAGTGAGGCTAGTGGGCAGGTTTGCCGTGGTGAGCTTCCCCGAGACGATGCAGTGGACGATTCCGCTAGGCCTGCTTGTCGCTTCGATCCTCGTCTTCTCCCGCCTTTCCGCCGACAGCGAGGTGGCCGCCATGCGCGCGTGCGGAATCAACCTTCTCACCATCATGCGCGCGCCGCTCGCCTTCGCCGCATGCTGCACTCTTTTCGGCCTATTCGTCAACAACGAGATAGTGCCGCGCGGCCACGAGGTGCGCCGCGATCTCGCGAGGCGCATTTCGGTGGGCGCGGGCCTTGAGCTGCTCGAGCCCGGGCGCGTCATCGCCGACTTCCCCAAGGTGAAGTTCTACTTCGAGGAGCGCGAGGGGCAGTGGCTAAAGGACCTCATCGTGTTCGACTTCTCCAATCCGCGCATGGACCGCCTTGTCACGGCGTCCAAGGCCCTCGTCACAAGCGAAGGGCGCGACGTGGTGCTTGACCTCCACGGCGTGACGGTGGATCCGGTGGACGAGCACAACCCCGGCATGGCCCGCGCCGCACGCGTGCAGTACCGCGTGAAGGACGCGCTCAAGGACGGCACGTACAAGCGCAAGGAGAAGGACTTCCGCTTCTTCGAGCTTCTTGCCGAGATCGACCAGGCGCGCGCCGACGTGAAGAACCCGCAGGCCGCCGCAGAGCGCCGCGCGCGGGAAGGGCGCAGCAAGGGCTCCGCCGAGAGGGAGCTCAAGTTCCTGAAGAAGACGATGCGTCGTCGCCTCAGCGACCTGCGCACGGAGTTCCAGAAGCGCCTCGTGTTCGCGTTCGCCTCGATATGCTTCGTTCTGGTGGGAGTGCCGCTTGGAATACGCGCGCAGCGCAAGGAGTCCACCATAGGCATGGCGATAGCCCTCGCGACGGCCCTCAGCTACTATCTGGTCGTGATCCTGATGACAAGCATGTCCAAGGACTACGCAGTACATCCATACGTCCTCATCTGGCTGCCGGTTGTGGCGTGTTTCGCGCTCGCGAGCTGGCTGGTGCCGAAGAACCTTTAGTCAAGCGCGGAAGAAGGAGCAGAGAAATGTCGGTCACAGTACATCCAACCGCAATAGTGGATTCCAACGCCCAGCTTGGCGACGGCGTGGAGATAGGTCCGTACGCGAGCGTTGGCCCGCACGTGAAGCTCGGCGCGCGCACCGTGGTGCAGCAGGGCGCAATACTGCGCGGCCACACGACGATAGGCGAGGACTGCCAGATATTCCCCTATGCCTGCATCGGCATGAAGACGCAGGACCTCAAGTACAAGGACGGCAGCGTCTCGTTCGTGGAGATCGGCGACCGCACCGTGATCCGCGAGTTCGCCACCGTGCATCTAGGCACGGCAGACGGCGAGAAGACCGTCATCGGCAACGACGTTCTCTTCATGGCCTACTGCCACGCGGCGCACGGCGTGATCCTCGGCGACCACGTGATCTGCTCCAACAGCGTGCAGCTCGCCGGCGACGTGCATGTGCAGGACTGGGCGATCATCGGCGGCTGCGCGGCGTCGCATCAGTTCTGCAGCATCGGCAGGCACGCGATGGTGGGCGGGATGTCGAAGATCCGCCAGGACGTTCCGCCGTTCATGCTCTGCGACATGGTGGACGGCGCCCTGAAGGTGATCGGCCCGAACGTGGTGGGCCTGCGCCGCCGCGGCTTCGCCCCCGAGGTGATCTCCGCCCTCAAGGAGGCGTTTCGCTTCATCTACCATAGCGGACTCAACCGTTCCCAGGCGCTTGAGCGCGTGGAGAACGACGTGGAGCCTTTGGACGAAGTTCGCGAGCTGGTGCAGTTCTACCGCACCTCCACACGTGGCGTGTGCTAGCGTGGGCGACGTCTCTCTAGAAGCGTGGCTCAATGCCCGGCCTCCCAGCCGCTCCGTGTCGCACGGCCGGTTCACGCTTGGCGCGGTGGTTGGCGAATGGCGCGTGGAGGCCTTTCTTGGCAAGGGCCTTTCCGCCGAGGTGTACAGGGTGGTAAACACGCGCACGGGCCGCGAAGGCGCGCTCAAGCTTCTCGTGGAAGGAGCGCAGAACGGCATACGCGAGCGCTTCCTAGCGGAGATGGATGCCATACGCTTTCTCCAGTCGCGCGATCTGCCGTCGTTCTACGGAAGCGGCGTGTGTGGCGGCAGCCCCTACTACGTTATGGAGTATCTGCAGCCTCTTCTGCTGCCGCTTCCGCGCGGCGAGGTGCCGCGCTTCATCGTGGCGGTGGCGAAGGCGGTGCAGCGCCTGCACACTGCGGGATACGTCCATCGCGACCTGAAGCCGGCGAACATCCTGCGCCGCCGCAACGGAGAGCCGGTGCTGATAGACCTTGGACTCGTGAAGAAGATGGAGAACGTGGACGCGGGGGCGCGTCCGTCGGCCCTGTCGCTCGTGAACGGGAGGCCGGTGGGCGTGGGCACTATCGGCTACGCCGCGCCGGAGCAGCTGATAAAGGGCGAAGCCACCGCCCGCAGCGACGTGTTCTCCCTCGGCAAGGTGCTGGTCGACTGCTTTGAAGGCCGTCCGACAGGGGTGTGGCTGGGAATCGTGCGCCGCGCGACGCAGGAGTCGCCCGACGACCGCTATCCCACTGCGGACGACTTTGCGCGCGCTGTGCGCAGGCGCAATCTGCCGCGCATCTTCATGGCCGCAGGCGTGGTGCTGGCGCTTGTGGGCATAATTGCCGCCGCTTTGATGATACGCGCATCGGCGCCTCCTCCGCCCCCGCCTGAACCGCCTGCCGAGGTGTCGGATGCCGAGAGTTCGCGCGTCACGCCTGAACAGCTGCGCGTCCTCCCCGGCGAGACCGAGGCGGAGCATGTCAACCGGCTTCTGCCAATCGCCGAGAAGGGCAATGTGGACGCTCAGCTTATCGTGGCCGAGGCGTTCTTCTACGGACGCGGCACGGCCACCAACCGCGAGGAGGCAGTTTCCTGGTACAAGCGCGCCGCCGAGCTAGGCAGCCACGATGCAGAGGCTTCGCTAGGGCTCTGCGCTCTGCGCGGCTGGGGCTGCCCCCAGAGCTACGATGTGGCGGTGGACTGGTTCTCCCGCGCCGCCGAGGCGCGCAATCTTTCCGCCATCAGCAATCTCGCCTTCTGCTACATGAACGGCTTCGGCGTCGAGAAGGATGAAGTTGAGGCGTTCAATCTCGCCCGCGACGCCGCCGAGCATGGTCATGCCCCAGCCCAGGTGTTCCTTGCCGAATGCTACATGGAGGGCCGCGGTACCAGAAAGAACCTCAACAGCGCCGAGCTCTGGCTCCAGGCCGCGGCCCGCCAGGGCAACAAGCGCGCCAAGATGCTCCTCGACTGCCTCTGATCTTGTTTGGTGGCTGGGTTTGGATGACAGAAGAAGCCCCCGGAAACTTCGAAACTCCCAAACGTTCTAATCATTTTCCTTGGTCATTGCCTCGATGATCGTGTTTAGTTTTGCGGTGAGGCGTGACTTTATCTGGTCCACGTTGTTGCGGGTGGTGCCGAACGTTGCGGCGACGGCTTCCGGGGGTTCGTGGAGAAGGACCACGTGCTCGAAGATCATGCGGGTGTTTGGCGCCAGGGAGTCGTCAGCCATCAGCTGGTCTATGGCGGCTTCCCTGGCGGCATTCATCCACGCCTCGTCTTCCGCATATGGAGGGGGTTCCTGCGGAGCTGCGGTCTCTGCCGCGGTCTGGGCGGCCTGCGTGGCGCGCATTTGCCGTTTGTAGCGGCGTACGGCGTCCGCGGCCTTGTGGTCCAGGATGCCTATGAGGTAGTTGTGGAAGTGCCCGCGCTCGTCGGGAGTGTAGTGGTATGTGGGGAGGCGCTTCACGAGGGCGATCATGGTCTCCTGCACGACGTCCTCTGCCTCAAGCGTGGGGTATTTGCTTGCCAGGAAGGCGCGCATGGGGCCTTCGTATGCGTTGTAGAACTCGAACCACCGAGCGTTTGCGGTGTCGTTTGCGAGTACGGTGAGAAGTGACACTGATGTTTTCGGGATTTCTGCCATGCAAAGATTATAGCATATTTAGCCGTGAAAATGATATAATGTCGTCATGAAAACCACCGTTTGAATGAAAAAGCGTTTCGGCGTAGAGAAGCGCGTGATTGCGCTCGTCGTATGTTCGCTGTCGTTCGCGTGCCTCGCGGCCGGCTCGGTTGTCAAGATCGAAGGCTCTGAAGGTACGTGGCGCCTCACGTTCAACGGCCGGCCGTACTTCGTTCGTGGGGCAGGCGGAGGCGGCTCGAAGGCGCCGAACGCCTGGGGACTCTACGACATGCACGGCAACGTGTGGGAGTGGTGCCTTGACTGGTACGCGGATAACATTGCGGCACTTGATGGCAAGGTGAATATCGACCCATCGACGCCTGCGAATACTTTGTCCGGTAATCCTGCGCAGGGTGCGTTACGCGTGTGGCGGGGTGGGAGTTGGAACTTCGCGGCGGGAATCTGCCGACCGGCATTTCGCTACGGACCCAATCCGGCAATCCGCATGAACAACCTCGGTTTCCGCCTCGCCTGCACCGCCGGGCTGCAGTAGCCGCCCACACGCGGCCCTCCATCGGGGAAGCGACACTCGGGGAAGCGACACTCTTGTCGCTTCCTTCCCTGCCAGGTCATGAAGCGGCGGGAGCGCCGCTTCCCCGAGGCGCGGCTCCCTTCGGGGAAGCGACACTCTTGTCGCTTCCTCCCCTGCCAGGTCATGAAGCGGCGGGAGCGCCGCTTCCCCGAGGCGCGGCCCTCCATCGGGGAAGCGACACTCTTGTCGCTTCATTCCTTCACTTACCCATATACCGACCACGCCTTGGCGGTGTCGTTGCTTTTGATGTAACAGAGTATAGAGTCAAAATGCCGTTGGCTTCTGATAAGTGTATCCCATGATTCCTTTTGCCAGATGATGCCAGCCATCCCACGTGAACGATTGATTTCATGAGCCGACACGCCTTTCCACTGCCGCATGAGGGTGGAAATCGTCTGTCCGGCGATTGGCGTGAAAAGAACATGTACATGATTCGGCATAATGACAAATGCGTAGAGGATGTATCGGATGCGATCGAATCGGCGCAGTACAGTCTCAACGATTCGTCGTGTGGATGTGTCGTTCAGGATGCAACTGCCGTATCCGGAGTCTAGCCACTTTTGAACTTGCCCGTCGAACTTGGTACGGTATTCGACGATGGTTACGTTGTCCCATGGTTCTGGGTGCGCGTCAAGCCACTCGGCACGTTCAGCGCGAAGCGCATCAAGTTTACCTTGCGGAAGGGAATCGGCAAGGCGGAAGGTCGTAAAGCATGTTACACCTTGTTGCTCCCAATGCGGAAGGTTGGCTTGTGTGACATTAGTGTCCGCTTGTGAACAGAAGAAGGCCGGAGGAGGAATTGGAGAGGCGGGAGAAGGTGAGTTGTTCATAATGACAGAAAGTATATCATCTTGGGCTTGAAGCGGCAAGAGTCCCCAAGGCGCGGCCCTCCATCGGGGAAGCGACACTCGGGGAAGCGACACTCTTGTCGCTTCCTCCCCTGCCAGGTCATGAAGCGGCGGGAGCGCCGCTTCCCCGAGGCGCGGCTCCCCATCGGGGAAGCGACACTCTTGTCGCTTCCTTCCCTGCCAGGTCATGAAGCGGCGGGAGCGCCGCTTCCCCGAGGCGTGGTTCCCTTCGGGGAATCGACACTCTTGTCGCTTC
>JAFXIL010000198.1 GCA_017563185.1 Kiritimatiellia bacterium
CGGCATCTACCATTTGCCGGTGGCCACAGAGAGGCGGCCATACCCGTTCCCATTCCGAACACGGAAGTCAAGCGCCTCATCGCCGAGGGTAGTGCGGGACCCGCCCGCGCGAGAGTAGGACGCCGCCGGCTCCTTTTTTTTACAAGTCCATAGTTCGAAGTTAAGAGTTCAGAGTTCGAAGCCCATGGGTCCAAGACCAGAAACCAGAAACTCCGAAACCAGAAACTTCTAACTTCAAACTCTTAACTCTCACACCTTCAAACCCACACTCTCGCATGTGTATCTATACCCAATTCCATAGACGGTATGTATGTACTTGGCGCGAGGGTCCATCTTTCTGCGAAGATTTGATATATGTGTGTCTATTGTGCGCGACTGCGCCGAGTATGCGCCCCAAAGCATGAACATCAGCTCGCTTTTCTTCACCACATGATCCGCGTTCTGCGCAAGCATGCGGACGATTCGCAGTTCGTATTCTGAAATGTTCGTGTGCTGCTCTTTGTCTTTCACGAATAGATGTTCTTCAGGTATGATGGTGCCGCCGCAGAATGCGAACGGAGCCTCTCCCTTTTCAGACTCTTGCGATTTGTTCGAACGCCGTAGAAGGGCAGAGACGCGCGCGAGAAGTTCGCGTGCGAGGAATGGCTTTGTGACGTAGTCGTCGCCGCCGAGATGAAAGCCGCTCACCTTGTCCTCCTCCATCGACTTTGCGGTGAGGAAGAGAACGGGTGTGGTTGAGTCGCGCTTTCGCACCCATTCGCACACGTGAAAACCGTCCACTCGCGGCATCATCACGTCGAGGATCATCAGCTCAGGATGGTATTGCCTGTAGATGGCGAGCGCGTCTTCGCCGTTCGACACGGCGCGCACATTGTGGAAGTCGCCCTCTAGAAGGGTCTTAACTCCCTCGCGAACGCTGGGAGAGTCTTCCGCAAGCAGTATTTCGGCCATGATTTTTCTCCTTTTCTTTGATGTCCCCATTTTGGGGTTGCGGGAATAGTTAAGCACATTTGAACGGGAAAGACATTACAGGAATGTTACATGCGAATGGTCATGCATCGGCAATGTATTCGTAATTTGAGCGTCAGCCAACTAGACAGTAAGCACTGGCCGTCAAATACGGTAGAATATGCACCATGGAGGCGGTATCCCACGCCGCGCATGGTCTCGATCAGGTCGCCGGACATGCCGAGCTTGCGCCGCACCTGCACGATGTGCTGGTCGAGCGTGCGCGTGCTGCCGTCGGCCGCCACGATAGGGGAATACGCGTTTGCGGCCGACGCGGCGACCGCGGAGACAACGCTCACTTTCGACGGCGTCACCGCCTACGAGTCGGTGGACGCATCCGCCCCGGCGTGCTTTGCCCGCCTTCGGATCTCGAAGAGCTGGAAATGAAGCCCGCGCGGAGCATCCGCAGGGCTTCCCGGAAAGGCGCCCGCCGCTCGCGGGCTTCGCATCGCCATCCTTGACTAACGGGAGCGGGTGTGCTAAAATTTTTACCAATATCGGGCAAGGTGTGCTGTCCAGCACGGGCGGCGCTGCCCGTGCGACAAAGAGAGGATGGCGAAAATGAGTGCATTCCAGAAGTCCGGCATGCGCGCGGCGGCCGCGTTCGCGTGCTGTGCCGCATTGACGTCTGCGGCGGTCGCCGCCACGACGATAGATGGCGACCATGTGTTTGCCGCGTCGGAGACTCTGACGGACGACGTGACCGTGACGGGCGTGGCGACGTTCGCGGAGGGCGCGACGGTGGACGTGGCGGGGCACAGGCTCACCGTGCACGGAATCGCAGGCCCTGGCACCGTCACCTCGTCGGCCGAAGGAGGAGTGCTGGACCTCTGCATCGCGGATACATGCGTGCTCGACTCGACAACGATTTCCGGCGGCGCCAACATGCAGGTGTGGAAGACCGGCGCCGGCTTTCTGCACATGATGAAGGTCAACACCGGCTTCGGCACCGGCGGCTCGCAGGCGACCCCCGGGCCCGTGGCGTTTGTCGTGAAAGCCGGGCGCGTGAAGAAGGGAAACGACACAGGCAACGACTCGCCGTGCGGCGGAGACGCCATGTACTGCGGCGCGGGATACTGCACGATCAAGGTGGAGAGGGGCGGCCAGTTCGACATTGCGGGCCGCACGTGCTGGGACTACAACTACGACATCGCGGGCGACGGCCCGGAGGACGCGCCGGTGAAGGGCGCGCTCATCAACACCGTGGAACCTACGAGTTTTCCCTGGACATGGCCAGGGAAAAACGGAGATCAATACCGCGGCTACCTCTACAACATCACGCTTTCAGACGACGCCTCGATAGGCGGCAGCTGCCTCTGGACGTTGAACTTCTGGAAGTCGCACGGCAAATATCCCCCCTGGCTGAAGCTTAACGGCCACACGCTCACCTTCGCCAGCGGCATCGTCTATCCCGGCGAGACCCGCAACTACAACGGCGACGGCAAGATCGTGATCGACAACGAGCTGCGCGTACGCACTTCTTCGCCTTCCGTCCCCGGTTGCGACCTGGTGGTGAACGGCATCTACCAGATGGAGGGCGGGCAGCGCTTCTCCCCCGTGAAGTCGCTTGCGTTCTCCGCAACCGGCAAGTACAGTGCCACCCTCGGCACTCCCGGCGTCACCGTCGTCTACGAGAAATACGCGCCGAACCTGCCGGTGAACGTCAAGAGCGGCACGCTGGCCACGCATCCTCCGGTGCAGCTGGGCGACGCTTCGCATCTTGCGACGGAAATAGACGTCTCTGGTTTCGATTCCGAATTCGACGCATCGGCCGTGACGTTCCAGGCGGGGTCTGCCGTGGCCGTGCACACGGGTGCGCGGAACATCTCCGCCGGCGACAGACTGCTCGCCTGGAACGCGGTGCCGGCAGAAGACGTGACCTTCTCGCTCGTGTGCGACGGGCAGACAGCCGAGGAGCGGAATCTGACCATTGTGGTGAAGAGCGACGGGCTGTTCGTGAAGTCAACGCTCACGCCGAGCTACGCCCTGCGCGATCTTGCCGCCGGCAGGTGGAACTTCTATCTCGAAGACGGCTCCGAGTATCCCGGCGGGTGGACCGAAGGCGTCACCGGCGAGATAGAGGTGCGCTTCTCCTCCTTTGCGGAATACCAGGCCATCAAGGAGCTCGGCGTCTCTCCATCGAGATTTCTGCTGACGGCGCTGAACTTGCCGGAGGGGACGGCGTTCTACGACATGGGAGACGGGATGGACTTTGCGGTCGCGGCGGGGCTGACGATCGACGTGAAGGGAAACAGGCTGCGTCTGCCGCCGTCCGCCGTGGGCGGCATCACCGCGTTCTCCGTCACGTCGTCCGTCGCGGGAGGCGTGTTCGACATCTGGGTGCCGGAGGGGAAGGAGATCGTGAACAACGTGGTGTCGATCACGGGCGGCGCGGACATGCAGGTGTGGAAGACCGGCGGCGGCAAGGTGACGATGCTGAAGGTCAACAGCGGCTATGGCACGGGAGGGTCGTACGCCAATTCGAAGCAGATCAAGGGCCCCGTCTCCACCATCGTCAAGGAAGGGTTCATGAAGAAGGGCAACGACAACGGGTCCGACACCCCGAACGGCGCAAACGCCCTTTTCTGCGGCGCGGCGTACAGCACGATCAAAGTCGAGGCCGGCGCGCAGTTCGACATCGCGGGCCGCACCGCCTGGGACTACAACTACGACATTGCGGGCGACGGCCCCGAAGGCGCGTCGGTGAAGGGTGCGCTCATCAGTTCCGTGCAGCCCAGCCCGAATCCATGGCACTGGCATAACAATCACGGATACCTCTACGACATCACGCTTTCGGCGGATGCGTCGATCGGCGGCGCCGGAATGTGGGCGCTGCACTGGTACAACAACGGGACGTGCTACACCTACATGAACGGCCACAGGCTGACGTTCGCGTGCGGGCATATCTACGTTGGACAGAACAGGCATTTCGACGGGGGCGAGCTGTACGTTGCGCCAGGTGCCACCTGCAATGCATACAACGGCGTCAACGCAAACGCCGCCGGCATGACATTTCGCATCGATGGAGAATACAGGACCGAGTCATTCGGAATCTCGCCGGTGAAATCGTTCCTCTTTGGCGCAACGGGCGTGCTGAACGCAGATTCTGACACTCTCCAGACGACGGTCGTACACGACACATACGCGCCAAACCTCAACGCCAAGTCAACTTCGAAGATACCGCATCCCAAGGTGCAGCTGGGTGCGGCGGGCCATACGGCGACGACGCTGGATCTTACCCTGTTCGGCGTCGGCGACGACGCGTTCGACGCCGGGGAGACGCTGACTTTCCATTCCGGCTCCAGGGTGTCCGTGCGCCTTCCGGCGGGCGTCAATCCGCTTGCGGTGGCGCGTTCCGCGAATCCGCATGTCATGATGTGGAGCGCGCCCCCCAAAGAAGTGGCGTTCGCCCTGCCGGAAGAGCTAGTGAAACGCGGCTTCCGCCTGGTCCCGTGCGAGACGGGCCTTGCGCTGTGCTATTTCGGCGGCACGGCGGTCTTCGTGCGCTGATTCCGCCATGGAGAAGAACTCCAGCACGCGCGCGATTGTGGCGCTGGGATCTAACATCGAGCCGCGCGCCGGATATCTTGCGCGGGCGCGCGATGCGCTCGCGGCGTTTCCGCATACGCGGATAGCGCAGGCGGGCGCGGTCGAGGAGACGGAGCCGGTGGACGTGCCGGGCGAGTACGCGCACATGAAGTTCCTGAACCAGATCGTCGTTCTGGAGACCGCGCTGGGGCCGCTGGACTTCTCGCGGAGGATGCACGAGGTGGAGGACGCCCTCGGGCGCGTGCGCACGGTGCGCAACGGACCGCGCACGATAGACATCGACCTCATCGACTTCGGCGGAATCAGGATGGACACGCCAGAGCTCACGCTGCCGCATCCTCGCGCGCGCGAGAGGGACTTCGTGATGCGTCCGCTCGCCGCGCTCGGCCTTGGCGTTTGAATGCGCTAGTCGTATTCGACGCGGCGGCGCTGCTCCTTCTTGGCGGACTGCGCGTGCTTCGCATCGAGCATGCGCTGCTTCTGGCGGCGCGAGCGGCGGCGCTTCTGGCGCCGCTTCCTCTCTCGTTCCTGCTGCTCGGCGCTCTTGCGCCCCTGCTCGCGGGCGAGAATGCGCTCGGCGAGCGCTCGCCGGGCGAGCCAGCGGTTTATCTCTCGCGAGCGGTTCTCGCCGCAGCGCACCTGGATGCCGGAAGGCCGGTGCAGAAGGCGCACGACGGACGAAGTCTTGTTCGTCTTCTGCCCGCCGGGGCCGCCGCCAAGGATGAACGTCTCCTCGAGGTCATCCTCCTTCAGAAGGGCCTCGGCCATCAGCGTTCTGATTTTTGCGATTGTCTCAGGGGTCATCATTGTGCTATACTTTCTTTGTTATGTCAAAAGCTCTCATACCACTTGCAACCGGTTTCGAGGACATCGAGGCCGTGTCGATCATCGACGTGCTCCGCCGTGGCGGAGTGGAAGTAGTGACGGCGGCCCTTGGAGAGGAAGTCTCCGTTCGTTCTGCTCACGGCATCCTCATGGAGGCCGACGATCTTCTTTCCAATGTGCTCGAAAACGAATACGACGCTATTATACTACCTGGCGGCGGAGTTGGCACGGAAAATCTCATGGCATGCGCGGAATTGCACGAGCGCCTGCGCCGGCAGAGAAGCGAGGAGAGGCTGGTGTGCGCGATATGCGCGGCCCCAACCGTGCTGGAGGCGGCGGGCGTGCTGGAGGAGGAGGACGTGACGTGCTATCCATCCATGGCGCCCCAGATGGGCAGGCGCGTCAAGAACGTGCCCGTTGTGGCCGACAACCTCGTGATCACCGGTCAAGGGCCTGGATCGGCCGCGCTTTTCGCCCTTGTGATACTAGCGCGCCTCGAGGGCGAGCGCGCGGCGCACATGGTGGCAAATGGAATGCTGGTGAATTTCTCATGAAGAAGGTTTTGATACACGTGTTGGCGCTGGTGGGATTCGCGGCGCTGGTGGTGGCTGGATACATGGCGTGGCAGGTGAGGCCGTGGCGCGTGGTGGCGTCCGTTAACGGCCACACCGTGACGGCGCGCGAAATAACGCTGCGCGCGCAGACGCTTCTCGACGACGCGAAGCGCACCGAGCATCTGATCTATCCCAAGGAACGCGAGCGCGAGGCGCTGGAGTACTACCGCCGCGACGCCACGAAGAAGTGGATCGTGAAGGAGGTGCTGCTTGCGGAAGCGCTTGCGCGCGGATACGAGGTGACGCCGTCCGACGAAAAAGAGAATCTCGTGCAGATGACGGCCGGCCTCAAGAGCCGCAACCTCACGCCCGAGCAGTACTTCAAGGAGGGGCCGCTTCCGGAGGATCTCAAGCGCCGCGACTTCCGCGAGGGCGTGCTCATCAACAAGTTCACCGCAAAGGAGGTCCGCGACAAGATAGCCGTCGACTCCAAGGACGTCGAAGAGCGCTTCGCCCAGCTGCAGAAGATCGAGCTCGCGAAGACCAAGCCCGGAGCCGCCGCAGGCCAGCCTAAGGTCTCGCGCAAGATGGCTATAGACTCGCTTCGCGCCGAACGCTTCCGCCAGGGCTTCCGCCAGCTCTTCCGCACGCTCTACGGCAAGGCGCAGATCAAGTGCCCCGAGTATCCAGAGATGGAGAGGCTGGAGGGAGTCTCGCCGGCGCGCGCCGAAGACAATGCAAAGGAGTCCAGATGATCCGCGTGACGACTGCCGGCGAATCGCACGGCCCGTGCCTGACGGTGATCGTGGAGGGGCTGCCGGCCGGCCTTGCGCTTGATGCTGACCTAGTGCGTGCGGACCTCGCGCGGCGGCAGATCGCGCTAGGCGCTGGCGGACGCATGGCGATAGAGACCGACCGAGCCGAGATAACGGCGGGCGTGATGGCGGGCGTGACCACCGGCGCGCCCGTCGCGATGACGATCGCGAACGCCAACCACGAGGCGTGGAAGGGGAAGTCCGTCGCGGCATATACGGCGCCGCGTCCGGGCCACGCCGACTTCGCGGCCGTGGTGAAGTACGGCTACGACGACATACGCCCCGCGCTTGAACGCGCCTCCGCTCGCGAGACCGCCAGCAGAGTTGCGGCAGGCGCGTGCTGCAGGGCGCTGCTGCGCGAGTTCGGAATTGAGGTGGCGGGCGAAGTGGAGACTATCGGCCAGTTCTTGAAGGGCGGCACGCCTGAGGCGGAAATGTACATCGAGCAGGCCCGCAAGGCGGGCGACACGCTGGGCGGCGTGATCGCTGTGACGGCGAAGGGCTTGCCCGTGGGGCTTGGGTCGCACGTCTCGGCGGACCGCCGCCTCGACGCGCGCCTTGCCGCCGCCGTCATGTCCATCCCCGCCATAAAGGGCGTGGAGATCGGCGGCGGGTTCAAGCTGGACCGCGACGCGGGCGGCGTGACGGGCGGCATCTCGAACGGCGAGCCCATCACCATGCGCGCCGCGATGAAGCCCATCCCCACCACGCTGCGTCCGCAGGCCACGGTAGATCTTGCCACGGGCGCGCCCTGCGAGACCACGTACGAGCGCAGCGACGTGTGCCCCGTGCCGCGCGCCGTGGTGGTTGTGGAGGCCGCGGTGTGCACCGTTCTTGCCGACGCTCTCATGGAGAAGCTAGGCGGCGACTCGCTGGAGGAGATGAAGCCCCGCTTCGCCGCTCTGCCTAAGACGCGCCGCCTATCCGGAAAGCCCACCATCTTCTGGCCCGGGCGCTAGGCGCCGGGCACTCTGCACCATATTCACTATTGACATCCGCCGAAAATAGGTTAAACTACTTGTTTCACGGTGGAGGGGCGTTTGCCGCGGGCGGCGTCTCTCCGGCGTCAGTGCGCAACAGACAGGAAACGAAATGAACATCTACAGAACAGACTTCGCAGAGAAGGCGGTGGCGAATGGCTAAGCCGCTTAGCATCGTTGTTTGCGGATCGCTTGTGCCGGATCCGCTTCAGACGCTCGAGCCCGTGCAGACGCCGCAGGGACCCGGACTCAAGAACGAGCAGATGCTTCCGAGCGTGCTCGACCCCTGGGCCGCGTGCGCGCTCTACGAAGCCGCCAATCTGGCCAAGCAGCGAGCCGGCTCGAAGGTGTACCTCGTGGCGCTCGGGCCCAAGGCGAAGCTCCAGCAGCTGATGATGACCGTGGCCCAGAAGGCGCCGTTCACGCTCGTTGCGGTGAACGGTCCCGCCGGCGGGTTTACTGACGCCGCAGAGGCCGCAACAGAGCTAGTGAAGGCGATAAAGGGAATCCCCGGGCTCGATCTTTCCTCCACGCTGCTCTTCGGCGGATGCGCAAGCGCCTCGCGCGACGCGGGCGTGACGCTGCAGTTTGTGGCGGAGACGCTGGGAATCACGGAGTGCTTCATGGCGGTGGACGAGCTGAAGCTTGCCGACGACGATTCCTTCTCCGTTTTGGAGCGCATTGAAGGCGGCCAGTATCTTTCGTCCACATGTTCCGGCTTTCCCGCTGCCATCGGCTGGGCGACTGGCAGCCTGCCCGAACCGCCGAACAACCCTCAGGTCGGCATGATGAACATGCGCGCCGTGATGCCAGCTCTCATGAAGGCGCCGGTTGCGAATGTCGGCGTTGGCGGAATCGCCTATGAAAAGACCGAAGTGCCAAGCGCCAAGCGCGACACCGTGGTAAAGAAGGACATGGCGGTTGATGACATTGCAAAGGAGATTGTTGACTGGATACGTGCCTAGTGCGTGCGACCTTCAAACTTTCAAACCTTCAAACTTTCAAACCTTCAAACACATGACAATCAAAGCTTATTCAATCGAAGGCAACGGAACATTCGCGCAGGATGTTCCGGCGTTTGCTGCGGCCATCAGGGGAGCGGGCGCTGAGATCGTGCTGGTGCCTGGCGTCTCCAGGGCGAAGCGTTCGATGCCTGCGGCGGCGATGCGCGCGGGTGCGGCGATCGACACCAATGTGGTGGCGGTGCAGGCGGAGGGCGACAAGCTCACCGTGCAGCGCTGGGCGTACCGCCAGCGCATCCTCACGGCGTTCACGCGCGTGGCGCGTCCGTGGGTGATTCTCGTGGATCCCTCTCTCTTCGGCGACGTCTGCGCCCAGCTGGGCGTAACGGCGGAGCCGATGCCGTCCGGCGCGGCGGTGGAGACGCGCACGACCGTGAACGGCGTGGTGGCGGCCGGCAAGGGCGGCGAATCCACGATCAAGCCTGATTCGCCGCTTCTCTTCGTGGCTGGCGCGGGCTGGACGAAGAAGCAGGCCGACGGAGCGGCGCACCTCGACGAGGCCGCAGCCACCATCACCGGCTTCCTCGCGAAGTCCGGCGCGTCCCTCGGCTCCTCCAAGTCGCTCGTAGACATGCCCGAGGCCGCTGCCGCGTTCTCCTTCATGAGCCACATGAACCAGGTTGGGCAGACAGGCTCCACTCCGCGCCATGCGAAGGGACTCGCCACATGCTGTCACGGCGAGGAGCCGCACGTCGTCGGCTGGCGCTTCGTGAACGAGCGCCGCGCAGTGAACCTCGACGCGAACTGCGGCTGGGCGCAGGGCAAGACGGATGTCTTGTACGTCGCAGATGCATTCGCCGTGATGAAGAAGGTGAATGAACTGTTGTGAAGGTCTGAAGGTGTGAGGGTTTGAGGGTTTGAAGGTTTGAAAGTGTGAAGGTTTGAAAGTGTGACATTCTTTTATCTATCCACCTTCAACTTCTCAACTCCCTAAACTCTCAAACTCTAACACTCTCAAACTCTCACACTCCCACACTCTCACACTCTCAAACTTTCAAACTTTCAAACTCTCAAACTCTCAAACTCTCAAGCCATGTCAGACAAGAAACTACTAAGTGCAAATGAAGCGGTCGCCTATGGCGCAGCTCAGGCAGGGTGCGTGGTGGCGAGTGCCTATCCCGGCACTCCCTCCACCGAGATACTCGAGAACATCGCCAAGTTCAAGGACACCGTGAAGTGCGAGTGGGCCGTGAACGAGAAGGTGGCCATGGAGACTGCGATCGGCGCTTCCATCGCGGGCGCGCGTTCGCTCACCGCGATGAAGCATGTGGGACTGAACGTGGCCATGGATCCTCTCATGACGTTCACGTACGTTGGCGCGACGGGTGGCATGGTAGTGGTCTCGGCCGACGATCCCGGAATGCACTCCTCGCAGAACGAGCAGGACAACCGCAACATCGCGAAGTTCGCCCGCATGCCGATGTTCGAGCCTTCCGACTCGCAGGAGGCGTACGACATGGTGCAGGCCGCGTTCGAGACGTCCGAGAAGTACTGCGTGCCCTGCCTTCTGCGCCTCACCACGCGCACGAGCCATTCGAGCTCGCTCGTGAACCTGGGCGCGTTCGCGCCAGCGCCGCATCCTGCGATTCCGTACAAGAAGGACATCACGCGCACCATTCCCGTGCCGGCGTTCGCGCGTCCGCAGCGCCTCGCCGCCCAGAAGCGCGCCGCCGAGATGGCCAAGGCCGCCTCGAAGAGCCGTTTCAACCGCGTCGAGCCCGGCAAGAAGCAGATCGGCATCATAACGTCGGGAGTCGCCTACCAGTACGTCAAGGAGGTGTTCCCCGAGTTCACGGTGCTGAAGCTTGGGTGGACGAATCCGTTCCCCGCTGACCTCGTGAAGAAGTTCGCCAAGACCGTGCGCCACGTGCTTGTGGTGGAGGAGCTCGACCCGTTCATCGAAGACCAGGTGAAGGCCCTCGGCATAAAGGTGCAGCAGCACAAGACCGAGCTCAACATGCTCGAGCTCAATCCGGACCGTCTGCAGAACCTGCGCCATGAACTGCTGAAGGACGTACCCAAGGCAAAGGCCGTTCGCCCCGACACCTCTCTGCCCACGCGTCCCCCCGTCCTCTGCGCTGGATGCGGCCATCGCGGCGTGTTCTACACCCTTGCGAAGCTTGGCGCCACGGTTACGGGCGACATCGGCTGCTACACGCTCGGCGCCTTCCCGCCCCTCAACGCAATGGACACGACAATCTGCATGGGCGCCTCGATCGGCAACGCCGCCGGCATGAAGAAGGCCGGCTACAAGGGCCGCATCTGCGCCGTTCTCGGCGACTCCACTTTCTTCCACAGCGGCATCACCGGCATTCTCAGCGCGCACTACAACGGCACGCCCGTGACCACGGTCGTCCTCGACAACCGTGTCACCGCGATGACGGGCCATCAGGACAACCCCGGCACCGGCAAGACGCTCGCGGGCGATCCCGCACCCGTTACCGACATCATGGACCTAGCCAAGGCGTGCGGGTACAAGAAGGTGGTCAAGGTCTCGGCCGATGACCTCGCCGGACTCGAGAAGACCCTTAAGGACGCCATGGACGGCGACGAGGGCGCGCTCATCGTGGCATACGCCCCCTGCCGCATCGCGGCTAAGCTCACCAAGGAGGGCCTCTGCGAAGTCGATCCCGCCAAGTGCAAGGCATGCGGCGCCTGCTTCAAGATGGGCTGCCCCGCCATGACGCGCGGAGAGGAGACGGCACCCGGACGCTTCCAGATGAAGATCGATGCGTCCCAGTGCGCCGGCTGCAAGCAGTGCCAGCAGGTGTGCAAGTTCGGCGCCATACGCAGAGTGCGATGAGGTGCTTCGCGCATCGTATAAAAGAGGGAGGATGCACGGTTCATGACGCTGTTCGACGAATTCAAACGCAATCGCGACGAACGCCCTGATTCGCCGGCGTTCCTCATCGCCGCCGGCGATCGTTCGGTGCCGATCACATGGCGCGAGTTCGCCCGCGACGTGGAGGCGATCGTCTGGATGGCGGGCCACTTCGTGCCTGGCGCGACGGTGGGCCTGCTGGGCGAGAACTCGTACGAATGGATCACCGCGCACGCGGCGGGCGTGTTCGGCGGCATCACGGTGGTGCCGCTTGAGATGACGCTCTCGTCTGCCGAGATCGCCGAGCGCCTCGTGTTCGTTGGAGCGAGTGTGCTGGTGCACTCCGCGCTCTATGTGGAGAAGGCGCAGGAGGTGGAGAGGCTTCTGCCGGGACTGATCGTGGCGGGGTTCGGCTCGCACAAGGCCGACGAGTACATGGCGCTTGCGCGAGCGGCGCTGGACGCGGGAGATCCAGGCGTGTTCGACGGGCCGCCGCCAGACGAGGAGAAGACGTGCGCAATCGTCTTCACAAGCGGCACCACGTCGAAGCCACGCGGCGCCGAGCTGACGCTGCGCGGGATGCGCACGTTCAGCGACTTCGCATCGCAGCAGCTGCCGCAGACTCCCGGCGAGCGCTCTCTCATGCTTCTGCTGCTCCACCACATCTTCGGCATCTGCACCACGTACATGATGCTTGCGAACGGAGTGGCGCTGGGAGTGTGCCCCGATTTCTGGCGCATCTACGACGCGGTGGCCCGTTTCCGGGTGAACTACATCTTCCTCGTGCCTGCGCTTGCTGAGATACTGGCGGCGAAGATTGCGCAGCACGGACGCAGCGCGGAGGAGGCGCTGGGCTCGCCGATAGACTGGATACTGGTGGGCGGCGCGCCGCTTTCGCGCCGCACGTACGAGCACCTGCAGGAGCTCGGGATACGTCCTCTCACCGGCTACGGCCTCACGGAGACCACGTCGCTCTACTCGATCGCGCCAGTTGGCGACCCGAGGCCAGGAAGCGCTGGGATGGCGTGCGGCGGCCACGGGGGGATGGAGACGAAGACCGGGCCGAACGGCGAGCTGCTCATCCGCGGCCCCGCAGTGCTGAAAGGATATTTCAAGGAGCCGGAGCGCACGGCCGACGTGCTGGACGCGGAGGGGTGGTTCAACACGGGCGACATCGGGCGCATAGACGACGACGGCTACGTGTGGATCACGGGACGCGCCTCGCGGACGATCGTTCTTTCCTCCGGCAAGAAGGTTGCGCCAGAGGAGCTGGAGGAGAAGCTCTTGTGCATACCGGGCATCCACGAGGCGGTGGTGAGCGGCGATGGCGCAACGCGCGACCTCAAGGCTGAGGTGTACGCCGTGGTCTCGGAGGAGACTGTGCGGCGGCAGATCGACATGCTGAACCGCCAGCTGCCGGTGCACAAGCGCATCAAGATCGTGAAGGTGCGCGAGGAGCCTTTCCCGCGCACGGCGAGCGGAAAGATCAAAGTGGAATCCACCTGCGCACCCAGTGGAAAGGCTGCGATCGTCTCGACTGGCGAGGCCGATGTCAAATCGGAAACCAGAGACTCGAAACCCGAAACCCGAAACCCG
>JAFXIL010000199.1 GCA_017563185.1 Kiritimatiellia bacterium
TGGGACGGCGTGTTCGAGTATTCCTACAACAACCGCCAGAACGCCGAGCCTGACCACAACGAGTACTTCTTCTCCATGGCGGCGCGCACGGACGTGCTCGCCCACTTCCCGGCCTGCGCCGCGATGTACCTGCGCGGCGACGTGAAGGAGAGCGCGAAGTCGTACGTCGCGAACCTCCCCTACAACGAATACTTCGACCGCTTCGTGAACAAGGGGACGTTCGGGCAGGGAATCTTCTCCGCTACGGACGGCAGGGTGCCGCGCGAGACTGCCCTCGAGCGCAAGACGGCGGTGGACCTCTCCGGCAGGTGGCATATGGCCATTCGCCCCATCCCCGCCAAAGGCCAGAAGACGTTCACGAGCGACACGGGCGAGATCGTTCTGAACGGCGAAGTGGAAGGCGCGGCGTTCTGGACCGTCAATACGCCGAACACCAAGGTGTTCTCCGGTTTCATAAAGGGACGGACGTTCGACCTCGGCGGCGTGAAGCTCGCGATTGGCGAGACGAAACTCGACTGGGCGACGGTCTCGCTTACCTCGCACGATGCGACGGGCTTCGGCGAGAGCGGGCGCCCCGCGCGCATCCTTCTCGCGGCGACGGGGCTCTGCCACAATGGCGGCGCGAAGTTCACGCACGAGGGCAAGTTCGTCCACTGCCGTGGCGCGGATTGGGGGAAGGGCAAGACCGTGAACGAGGGCATTCCGGCCGCGATCACGCTGCCGTCGAAGGCCGCCGCGACGAAGTGCTGGGCGCTGGACGAGCGCGGCGAGCGCGCGAAGTCCGTTCCCGTGACGGCAGACGGCGAAGGCTGCGCGGTCGTGAAGATCGGTCCTGAGTTCAAGACCGTGTGGTACGAGATCGCCTGCGGCGGGGAATAGCGAAGACGGCGCTACTTGGCGGCGGATTTCAAGTCGGCGAGAGACTCGCCGCGCCGGCCGGCGTTGTGGATGCGCCGCACATCCTCGTGCGAAAGCGAGCGCGTCCAGAGCGCGAAGTCGTCCACGTCTCCCTTCATCCACACATTGCACTTGCCGGTGCCGTCCTGGCCGATCCAGAACGGGAGGCCGGTCTTGAGGTTGATGGCTGTTGCGTCTTCCGCAATCCAGTAGAGTCTGCCGTCGCGTCCGCCCTGATAGATGCGCAGAACACCGTCAGGGCCACGGGTGACAGCGTAGAAGCACCATTCGCCGTAGTCGATGTCGAACGTGCCCATGTCTAGCCTCAGCTTGTCGTCCGAGAGGGCGCAGTTGAAGCACACGCCCAGATTCTTCACGCCGTCCGTCTTGCGTGCGCCGATGAGAACAATGCCGGGATTCTTGCCGTTTTCCCAGTTCTTGTTGGCGACGACCGGCGCCTGCGGCATCTGCGGCTCGTCGAGGCGCAGCCAGAGGGTGAACGCGAATTCGCGTCTGTTCTCGAAGGCGAGGCTCTCGCTGCCTGCTAGCGAGACGCCGCAGGCTCCTGAGGCGTCAGCCGCCACGCGAAGGCACTTTCCGAACGCGCCACTTTCCGAGCCGCACGTCGTTGCGCCGTGCATCTTCGGGGCGGGGCCGCCGGCGACGGCGTTGACGGGCTTGGACTCGTCGAAGTTCATGTAGGCTGCGAGGCCGTCGTCGAGCGGGCGCGGCCGATCGACTGCGACGGAAGCGGGCGCCTTGCCGTCCAGCTTCATCGTCGAGGCGTCCACGCCGAAATGCGCGAGCGCGAGAGGGGCTAGGTCGTAGTTGCGCGGAGAGCCGGCGATGCGTCCCTGCGGAACGTGCCTGCCGGCGATGACGACTGGAATGGTCGTAGCCTGTCCGCCCCAGATGCCGTGCGATTTGCCGTAGCCTCCGTGGTCGCTTGTCACCATGACAAGCCAGTCCTCGCTGGCGAAGTCGGGGCGGGAGGCGATGGCTGCGAGAACGTCGCCGATTATGCGGTCTGCAAGCAGAATGTCATGGAGATATTCGCCGCCATATGGATAGAAGCCGCTGCGGTGCCCGCCCCAGTCGCCGATGTCTATGAAGTAGAGGATTGCGTCGGGAGCGTCGGGGCTGGCCATGAGCCTGGGGATGGTGGTGGCGTTCTTCTCGTACGATCCGCCGACTGGCCAGTTGTTTGTGATGACGGTGGTCAGGGGAAGATTTTGGACTTTGGGATGGGGCGATAGTTTGGCGTCGCCGGTCCAGGAATACGAGTACATGGCCTTTTTGTCCGGCTGGGCGTCCACGAGTCGTGCAAGCCAGCTGGGCCATTCGGCGAAGTTGCCTTTGGGCGTGTCGCCGTTCTTGAATATTCCCGTCTTGGCGGCGGTAACGCCGGTGGCGATGGCGGCGTGGTTGGCGGCGCTTGACGGGCGCGCGTCGTAGAGCGTGTGGCCGGTGAGCGAGCTGAAGCCTTTGTAGCCAGGCTGCCATCTCCCCTCGCGCAGGCGAAGGAGGCTTCTCATCGGCGCGTTCTCCACGGCGTCGGCCCTCAGACCGTCAACCATGATCATCACAGCCTTGGGTCTGAGCGATTCGTTCGCCACGGGGGCGTTGGCTTTGGCGGTCAGCGTGAGCGCGGCAAGCGCCGCTGCAAGTGTCTTTGTCATGATGCTGCGTCCTCTTCAGTTGTCGATGAGGTATGATACCATATTTTGCCGCTCGGCGAAACACGAAACCTGCCTACTGCCAGCCGGCGCGCTCCGCGCCGGCGCTTCTCAGGTGAATCTGCTACAATATTTCCCAGTGAAAACGCAATTCCATAGAAGCCGCCCTGGCGCACGCATTTCAGCGATGCGACACTCGGCAGGGCGCGATGCCCCCATCGCGCCGCCTCCGTCGCGCGCGAGCGCACACTGTGGCCGGCAGCATCTAAACGCGCGGGGACTGTCCCCTCTTGAACGGTCCCCTCTTGAACGTGTGGGTTGGCGCTCTCCGCGACGGAATGGCACTGCGCCTCGGCACGGTCGCCGAGCTGCGCGCGCTCGACGAGGTGCGCGCGTCAGCCGATGAACCACGCGAGCAGAAACAAGAGAGCGAGCGTGATTAGAAAGGCGATCCATGACGGGCCTGCAGGCACGTTCTTCATGAAGTCTGGCTTTCCTGGAATTATTGTGTCCATGGCATGGAGTATAGCAAATGGCTGACGGCAAAGTCAATCTTGTGTTTTCCACCATTGCCCGGCTTGGCGGACTACCAGAGCCCAAGCAGTTCGAGGACGAACACCGTGAAGAGAATCACGGCGACGACGATTCCGACCCAGAATCCGCCTGGGCTCATATAGTCTCTAGGGCTGCTCATGACAAGGAGAGTATAGCAAATGGCTGACGGGAAGGTCAATCTTGTGCTTTCCACCATTGCCCCCGCGCCTTTCAGAATTCTCGCTGAAATGGCCCATGGAGGAATCTGGGGCGCCATGGCGCAGGGGATCTCCATGGCGGTTACGGCGTTCGTCGAATGGCGCAACGCCAGGCCAGTTCACATTTGCGCCCAAAGGGCGCCCGATTTGTGGTATAATATTTAGTCACATGGGCATTTGGAATCTACTTGAACTGCAAACTGAAAGGAAAAAACGAAATGAACAGACGTGAATTTCTCGCCGCATGTGCGGGCGCGACTATAGTGGGCGCGTTCTCCGGATGTGCGACGGGCGCAACATGCTGCTGCAAGAAAGGATGCGAAAAAATGACAAACAAAGACTTCTACATCGGCGGAACGTTCGACGAGAACGGCATCAACCACGGCGGCAAGTTCGACACCGCCAAGGCCACGCAGGCCTACTTCGACATGTTCAAGAAGCTCGGATATCCCGTTTATCCCGCGCTTGCCGACGCAAAGCTCACCAAGCCCGGCCTTGGCTTCTGGGCCATCGACTTCGCGAAGAGCGACTTCGTCAAGTACGGCATGGGCGGAGTGATCTGGGTGGACGAGATCAAGGAGGAGTACTTCGGCCACGACATCTACCTGCTTCCGCTGCAGGCGCTTCCGGAGCACTGCCATCTGCCCGGCCCCGAGAAGGAGTACGAGGACATCTGGACCGGCCAGAAGATCAAGAAGGCGATCCCCGCCAAGATGGAGAGCTGGCTCGTGCGCTACGGCTGGGTGTACAGCTTCTCCGAGGTCGGCGAGCCCAATCTCGACCAGTTCCCCGAGGCGAAGGCCAATCTCTCCGAGCTCCTCTTCGACCACAAGGCCAACAAGCCCACGTACCTCAAGTCGCTCCACGTTGAGAAGTGGCTGCCCGACGGCGTGGCGCACAAGCTGCCCAAGGTCGGCTCGTGGCACTTCCTCATGGGCGGCACCGAGGGCGCGGTCGTCTCCGAGTTCGCCAACTTCCACGACGGCACGTGCAACCGCTTCACGGTGCCCGGCGTCGCTTTCTGACGTTCTCTAACAGACGCTTAACACAAGTTTGATATTCTCTTTGGCGGTCTTCCCGGGTGGGAGGGCCGCCAAAAGAAGCAACAATAAGGCTGCACGGACATGCTAAAGGTAGATAAACTCAAGAAGAGCTTCGGCTCGTTCGAGGCGGTGAAGGGCATTTCCTTCGAAGTCGCCAAGGGCGAGGTGCTGGGCTTTCTGGGGCCGAACGGCGCCGGAAAATCGACAACCATGCGGATGATAACGGGCTTCATCCCGCCCACATCCGGCACTGCCGAGATTTGCGGACACGACATAATCAAGGATCCTGTGGGCGCGAAGAGCGTGCTGGGCTACCTCCCGGAGGCGGCGCCGAGCTACCGCGCCATGACAGTATGCGACTTCCTCGCGTTCATAGCCAAGATACGCGGCTACAGCGGCGCCGAGGCGAAGGCGCGCGTTGAGAAGGCGATCGTTGACGCGAAGCTCACGGGCGTCGCGCGCCAGACGATCGAGACGCTCTCCAAGGGCTACCGCCAGCGCACATGCTTCGCGCAGGCCATCCTGCACGACCCGAAGGTGCTCATCATGGACGAGCCCACCGACGGACTCGACCCCAACCAGAAGTTCGTCGTGCGCGAGATGATCAAGAACATGGCCAAGGAGAAGGCGATCATCATCTCCACCCACATCCTCGAGGAGGTGGACGCCGTGTGCACGCGCGCGATCATGATCGCCAACGGCGAGATCAAGGCCGACGGCACCCCCGAGAAGCTCCGCGCCATGGACCCCAGCGGCAAGCTCGACGTGGTCTTCCGCAATCTCACGATGGAAAAGGAGGGCAAGTAAGCCATGTGCCCCAGCAAAGTAAAGACGGTCTTCGGGCGTGAGTTCAAGGCGTACTTCGATTCGCCCGTCGCCTATGTGTTCCTTGTGGCGTTCCTCGTGCTCGCCGGGTTCCTCACCTTCGGCGTGGCGTTCTTCTACGAACGCCGCCAGGCGGATCTCACCCCGTTCTTCTTCTGGCATCCGTGGATGTACCTTCTGCTCGTGCCCGCGGCCACGATGGGCTCGTGGGCCGAGGAGCGCAGAAACGGCACCATCGAGCTGCTGCTCACGCTGCCAATAACCCTCGGCGAGGCCCTTGTGGGCAAGTTCCTGGCCGCATGGACGTTCATCGGCCTCGGCCTTGCGCTCACGTTCCCAGTGGTGTGCACCGCCGCATGGCTCGGCAGCCCCGACTTCGGGGCGGTGTTCTGCGGATATCTTGGCAGCTTCCTTCTCGCGGGCGCCGCGACGGCGATAGGCATCTTCGCCTCGTCGCTCTCGCGCAGCCAGGTGATCGGCTTCGTGATCGCGCTTGCGATAACGTTCGCGCTGCTCATCATCGGCTTCGACCCCGTGGTCAACGCCGTCGCCAACTGGGGCGTGCCGGGAGGTGTGGTGAACGCCATCGCCTCGTGCTCGCTTCTGCAGCACTTCGACGCGATGCGCCGTGGCATGATCGACTTCGCCGACATAGGCTACTACGTGGGCATGATGGTGTTCATGCTCGCCGCCGCGCAGGTTGTGACCGACAGCCGCAAGGCGTCGTAGTTCGAAGTTCAAAGTTCGAAGTTTAGAGTTTTAGATTTTGAAGGTTTTAATGCTATGAACAAGAAAATTACAGGAGTGGCGGGTCTCGCGGTCTTGGCCGTTGTGATCGGCGCCGCGAACATGATCCTCTCGAATCTGCCGCTGCGCGTCGACATGACGGGCGAGAAGCTCTACACCCTCTCGAAGGGGTCGAAGGCGGTGCTCGGCAAGCTCGAGAACGATGTGACGCTGAAGTTCTACTTCAGCTCCAGCTCGGCCGAGATGCCGATGCAGTTCAAGACGTACTCTCAGCAGGTGCTGAACCTGCTCAAGGAGTACGAGCGCGCGGGCAAGGGGCATGTGGCCCTCGAGGCGTACGATCCCAAGCCCGACAGCGACGCCGAGGAGTGGGCGCAGCGCTACGGCGTGGAGCCGCAGAACGTGAACCCGTTCGGCCAGCCGGTGTACTTCGGCCTCGTGGCGGTGTGCGGCGAACGCGAGGAGACGCTGCCGAGGCTGAGCCAGAAGACCGAGTCGACGCTTGAGTACGACATCACGCGCCTGGTGACGCGCGTGGCGTGGCCCGAGCGTCCGGTGGTGGGCCTCATGACGTCCCTGCCCGACGTGATGGGCAAGCCGCAGAATCCCATGATGATGCAGCGCCGCCAGCAGCCACAGGGATGGGCCGTGTTCAACGAGCTCAAGAAGGACTACGAGGTGCGCGAGATCGCTATAGACGCCGACAAGATCGACGACGACGTGAAGACGCTCGTGGTGCTGCACGCGAAGGACCTCTCCGAGAAGACGCTCTTCGCGATCGACCAGTTCGTTCTGCGCGGAGGCCGCCTCATCGCGTGCGTGGATCCGTTCTCGATCATGGACATGATCTCCAGCCGCCAGCAGCAGAACCCGATGATGCAGCAGATGGGCGGCCAGGACGGTCCCTCCACGCTCGGCAAGCTCTTCGACGCATGGGGCGTCACGTTCGACACGTCCAAGCTCGTGGCCGACCTCTCCGCCGCCACCAAGCTCAACGACGGCACCGGCCGCGCCGAGGACAATCCCGCGTTCCTCTCGCTTGACAAGAAGAACGTGGACGGCAAGGACATCCTCGTCTCACGCCTCAGCCAGCTGCTGCTTCCGTTCTCCGGATCCTTCTCCTTCGCGAAGAAGGAAGGCATCTCCTTCGAGCCGCTCATCTTCTCGTCCAAGACCGATGCCTGCCTCGTGGACCGCTCGGGCGCGCAGTTCGGCATGGGCACGATGCGCCGCGACCTCAAGCCCGACGGCGTGCAGCGCACCATCGCCGCGCGCCTCTCCGGCACGTTCAAGACGGCCTTCCCCAAGGGTCCGGACTTCGTGGAAGGCTCCACCAACGCCGTTCCCAAGGTCACGGCTGAAGGCAAGGGCAGCGTGGTGCTCTTCGCCGACTCCGACTTCCTGGCCGACGAGTTCTGCGTGCGCGTGATGAACACTCCCTTCGGCGTCATCGCCCAGCCGATGAACGACAACATCGTGCACGTCTCGAACGTGATCGAGCAGTATGCCGGCCGCGAGGAGCTCATCGGCGTTCGCTCGCGCGGGCCGTCGAACCGCCCGTTCGCGAAGGTGGACGCACTCGAGGCCGCCGCCCTCAAGAAGTGGCAGGCCGAGCAGGAGACGTTCGAAAAGGAGCTTGAGCAGACTCAGCAGCGCCTCTCCGCTCTCCAGAAGCAGAAGAGCGGCAATGACCGCTTCCTCTTCTCGAAGGAGCAGCAGGAGGAGATCGTCAAGCTGCGCAAGACGCAGGCCGACACTCGCCGCAAGCTCAAGAACGTGCGCAAGGAGCTCACGGCCGACATCGACCGCCTCGGCCTCACGCTCAAGGTGATCAACATCTGCCTCGTGCCGGCCATCGTGATTCTGCTTGGCTTGCTGCGCGGCCTCATGCGCCGCAGGCACTAATCTGGAGACTACTGAAATGACTACGAAGAATCTTGTTATACTGGCGGCCGCCGCCGCAGTGCTCGGCGGCGCGGCCTACTACACCTCGAAGAGCGGCAGCGTGAAGACGCCCTCGCTCGTGGGCAAGAAGGTGCTGCCCGCCTTCGAGCTCGCCGACGTGGCGCGCGTCGAGATAGGCGCCGAGAAGAAGCTCGCGCTTGCCTCGTCCGAGACCGGATGGAAGGTCGAAAGCCTCTACGGATATCCCGCCGACGTCACCAAGATCCGCGAGAACATTCTCAAGCTGCAGGATCTGAAGGTGGGCCAGATGGCCACCGGCACCAAGATCGAAAAGCCGGTCGCAGTGGAGCTGAAGAACTCCGCCGGCAAGGCCATCGCGTCGCTCCAGCTCGGCGGCACGCACATCGCGAAGCCGAAGGGCCAGATGGCGCAGTTCGGCGGCGGCGGATATCCCGACGGACGCTACCTGCTCTTCGACGGCAAGGCCGTGCTGGTGAAGGACTCGCTCGACGCCTTCGACGGCGACCCTAAGAAGTGGGTTGACACCCGCATCTGCAAGGTCACCGCATCCGACGTGACCGCCGTCACATACGCGAAGGGCGGTGAGACCGTCAAGCTTGCGCGCAAGGACGGCAAGTGGAATCTCGAGGGCCTCGGCGAGAAGGAGGAGCTCGACACGTCAAAGACGTATTCGCTCGACTCCGCTCTCAGCTATCTCGACCTGACTGGCATTGCCGATCCCAAGCGCACCGAGGCTGAACTCGGCTTCGCGACCGGAGCCGTGTACACCGCCACGCTGAAGAACGGAACCACCTACACTGCCAAGACGGGCGCCGCGTCAGGTTCCGACCGCTGGTTCAAGGTGAGCGCCGCATTCAAGCCCACCGGCACCAACGCCACCGAGAACGCGAAGCTCGAGAAGGCCGCCAAGGAGTTCAACGACACTGTTGGCAAGTGGACCTACTCCATCGCCTCCTACAGCGCCGACAACTTCTTCAAGGCCCGCAAGGACCTGGTGAAGGCCAAGGAAGAGCCCAAGAAGGACGAGGCGAAGAAGGATGAGCCGAAGAAGCCAGCCGCCCCTGCGCCCGCTCCTGCGGCAAAGCCTGCGCCCGCGCCGGCTAAACCTGCTCCCGCTCCCGCTGCCAAGCCTGCACCAGCGCCTGCGGCAAAGCCTGCACCTGCAGCGAAACCCGCGCCTGCACCCAAGGCCGAAGCGAAGAAATAAAAATGCTCGCTCGCCTGTCAGTGCGCAATCTGGCCATCGTCGAAACGGCTGATGTCGAGTTCGGCGATGGCTTGAATGTCGTCACGGGCGAGACGGGTGCGGGCAAGAGCGTGCTGATGGGCGCGCTTGAGCTTGTTCTTGGTGCACGGGCGGACGCCTCGGCCGTGCGAGACGGCGCGAAGGATGCGCGCATCGAGGCGGAGTTCCGCGACGTGCCGAAATCGGTGGACGCAGTGCTCGACGAGGCAGGGCTGCCGCCCTGCGAGGAGGGGGCGCTCATCGTTAGGCGCGTCATCGGCGCATCGGGCGGAGGACGCGTCTATGTCAACGACTCCGCCACAACCGTGCAGACGCTGCGCGCTCTGGGGCGTCTGCTTGTGGACGTGCATGGTCCCAACGACCACCAGTCGCTTCTCGACGAGAATTTCCAGCGTGGAGTGCTTGACGCATACGGACGAATCGACCACGCTTCATACGATGCGGCGTGGAAGCGCCTTTCGGAATTGAAGGGCGAGCTTGCCGCTCTGCAGGGGGACTCGTCGGATTTCGCCGAAGAGGTGGAGCGCCTGCGCTATTCCGTGGACGAGCTGAACGCCGCCAATCTGACTTCCGAGGACGACGACGATCTTCCCGCGCGCCATGCCGCAGCGGCCCACGCGGCCGAGATCCTTGAATGCGCCAACGCGGCGGCGGGACTCCTTTCGGAAGCGGACGAATCCGCCGCGTCTGCATTGATTGCCGCGAGCGCCCGCCTGCGCGAGATCGCGCGCTTCCACGAGCCTGCGGCGGAGTGGAGCGAGGAGATCGAGCGCATAACCGTTCAGGTGCAGGAGCTTGCGAGCGGCATAGCTGAAAGCGCATCGCGCCTTGACGCCGACCCTGAGACGCTTCAGGCGCTGGACGAGCGCCTTTCGCTTGTGCAGCGGCTGAAGCGGAAATACAATTGCCCGACGGCCGCGGCTCTTCTTGAGCTGCGCGACGCGCGCGCGGCGCGGCTGGCCGATCTTGAGGGGAGAGAGGACCGCATAGCCGAGCTTTCCGCGAAGGTGGCCGATGCGGAGAAGGCGGTGGGCGCTGCGGGGAAGAGCCTTTCCGCTGCGCGTGCGCGTGCGGCAGAGCGCCTTGCCAAGGCGATCACGAAGGAGCTGCATGGTCTTGGATTTCTCAGGGCTGGATTCGGCGTGGCGCTGAGCGTGAGAGAGCCTGATTCAAGCGGCTGTGACGTGGTGGACTTCCAGTTCGCGCCGAATCCGGGCGAGCCGGCACGTCCGCTCAGGGAGATCGCCTCCACCGGCGAGATCGCGCGCGTGATGTTGGCGGTGAAGGCCGTTGTCGCCGCGCATGACGAGATTCCAGTGCTTGTATTTGATGAGATCGACTCCAACATCGGCGGCGAGGTGGGGCGCGCGGTGGGCGAGAGGCTGCGCGCCGTTGCGGCGCACCATCAGGTGGTGGCGATAACGCATCTGCCGCAGAGCGCGGTGTACGGCGAGAGGCATCTGACCGTGTCAAAGACCGTGAGCGGCGGGCGCACGCGTTCGACGGTGCGCGTGCTGGAAGGGGATGAGAGGGTGGACGAGATCGCGCGGATGCTTGGCGGTGCGTCGCTCACGTCCGTAGTCGAGCGCCACGCCCGCGAACTCATCGCCCTGGCCGCAAAGTCGTAGCCGACGCTTTCTTATGAAGATATTTCGCCTTTATAGAGTAACGCGCACTCTGGCGCCAGCGGATGTTTTCACACTTGCATGTTTTCACATGGCGCAGATTGTGGTATCATGTATTCCAACGGATTCACAACAGAAGGCGAACGAGGAAGCGGAACAATGCGCGGAAAGTTCATAACGTTCGAAGGGCCAGAGGGCGGCGGAAAGTCCACCCACGTAAAGGAGCTTGCGGAGCAGCTGCGCGCCGAGGGGCGCACGGTGCTGATGACGCGCGAGCCAGGTGGCACGCGCCTTGCGGAGCTCATACGAGGGCTCGTGCGCGACGAGGTGGACGATCCGCCAGTGACGCGCAGCGAGGTGCTGCTCTTCCTCGCGGCGCGCGCGCAGGTGGTGTCGCAGGTGATAAAGCCGGCGCTGGCGCGGGGCGAGTGGGTGCTGTGCGACAGATTCGCGGACTCCACCTTCGCCTACCAGGGCTACGGACGCGGCATCGACGTGAAGCTGCTGCGCCAGCTCAACGAGTTCGCCACCGAGGGGCTTACGCCCGATTTGACGATCCTTCTAGACGTGCCGCTTGAGACTTCGCGCGAGCGTTTGGCGGAGCGCCAGGCCGCCACGGCCACGTCGGCGGACAGGATAGAGCAGGCGGGAGAGATGTTCCACAGGCGGCTGCGCGAGGGTTTCCTCGAACTTGCCAAGGCGGAGCCGGAACGCTTCGTGGTGATAGATTCGTCGGGCGCGCGCGAAGAGGTTTCCAAGAAAGTTCGAGACGCTGTGCTTTCGCTGGAAGGGCGCTGAGCATGGTTGACGAACGTGAACTGTGGCTTGCTCCGCTGCGCGGGGTGACGGTGCGCGCGTTCCGCGAGGCCTTCGCCGGTCCAATCGCAGAGGCAGGGTTCAAGGGCGCGTTCGCGCCGTTCATCCCGGCCAACCCTGGAATAAGGGTGACGGGGCGGCTGCTGGTGGAGCTTGCGGACGGAGCAGGCGGCGCATGCGAACTTGTTCCGCAGGTGATTACAAAGCATCCCGATGCAATGCGCGAGCTGCTGAAGGGGTTCAAGGGGGCGGGCTTCGCACGTGCGGACCTCAACGCCGGCTGCCCGTTCCCGATGATACGCAGGCGAGGGCGCGGCTCGGGGCTCTTCCGAACGCCTGACCTCCTCGATCGCCTCCTTGAGGCTGGATGCGACGAGATGGGCCCTGACGCGTTCTCGCTCAAGATACGCCTTGGCCTGGAGCGTCCGGACGAACTTTCCGCGCTGATGCCGATCATAAACCGCTACCCGCTCGCGGTGCTCACCATCCATGCCAGAACGGCGCGGCAGATGTACGAGGGGGCGTGTGACGTGGTGCGGTTCCGCGAGGCGGCGGCTTTGTCGTCCAATCCCGTGATGTACAACGGCGACGTGGCGCTGCCGCCTCAGGAGGATGCGCCGGCCAAGATGCTGATGGTGGGGCGGGCGTTTGTGCGTGCGCTTGGAGGGAGGGACGATGCGGCCGAGCTGCTGGCGAGGTACATAGACGTCTCGTGCAAGGAACTCTGCGGGGATCGTCCCTTGCTTGGCCGCATGAAGGAGCTTCTTGCCTACTGGTGCAAATGGCCGCGCTGGCGCCGTCTCTGGCCAGTTCTCAAGATGTGCCGCAGCGTCGACGAAATGCGCCTTGCAATCAAAGGCTAAGAATCTGGCTTGCGGCGAAAGCCCGCTTCGGCGGACTGGTGGGCGCCACTGGACTCGGACCAGTGACCCCTACCGTGTGAAGGTAGTGCTCTAACCAACTGAGCTAGGCGCCCGGCTTTCCTTGCGGAACAACAGGTACTAGTGTATCAAAAAAGGCTGCGACTTGCAAGCGCGAATTTTGACAATTTGCAAATCAGAATCTTGTGGTCCTACATGCGGAGGAATTTTGGTATAATGTGCGGTTGTCCACGCGGGCCGGAATCGGCGCGGCGCGGATATGCGAGCAAAGAAATGAAGAGAAGCGAAGCAGAGATGGCGCTGAGGAATGCCGAGCCGCTTGCGGCCCGGATGCGTCCGCGCACCCTCGATGAGGTGGTGGGGCAGCGCCACATACTCGGCGAGGGCAAGCTGCTGCGCAGGGTGATAGAGGCGGACAGGCTCACGAACATCATTCTCTTCGGTCCGCCCGGCTGCGGCAAGACGACCCTCGCGGAGGTGATAGCGAAGTCCACCCAGCGCGCGTTCGTGCGTTGCTCCGGCGTGGTCTCGAACGTGGCCGAGATACGCAAGGTGTGCGACCGCGCCCGCAACGAGCTGGGCGGCATGGGCACGATACTCTTCGTGGACGAGATACACCGCTTCAACAAGTCGCAGCAGGACGTGCTGCTGCCCTACGTGGAGGACGGCACGGTGGTGCTCATCGGCGCCACCACGCACAACCCCTCGATGTTCGTCAACACGCCTCTCACCAGCCGTTCGCTCGTTTTCGAGCTGAAGCCGCTCACGCCAGAAGAGACGGCCACGCTTCTCGACCGGGCGCTCGCAGATCCGGAGCGCGGCTACGGCAGGGTGCCAGTGAAGCTCTACGACGAGGCGCGGAGGTTCCTCTCCGAAATAAGCGACGGCGACGGTCGTCACGCGCTCACGGCGCTTGAGGTGGCGGTGCGCTCCACGCCGCCCGGCTCGGACGGCGTGATACACCTCACGCCCGAGGTGATCCAGGAGTGCGTGCAGCGGCGCATAGTGCAGTACGACAAGAAGGAGGACGGCCACTACGACACGATAAGCGCCTTCATCAAGTCGGTGCGCGGCTCGGATCCCGATGCGGCGGTGTACTGGCTCGCGAAGATGCTTGTGGCGGGCGAGGACCCTCGCTTCATCGCGCGGCGTTTGGTGATACTCGCCTCGGAGGACATCGGCAACGCCGACCCGCGCGGGCTGACGGTGGCGGTGGGCGCGCTTCAGGCGGTGGAGTTTGTGGGAATGCCGGAGGCTCGCATATCGCTCGCGCAGGCCACCACGTACCTTGCCACGGCCCCGAAGTCCAACCGCTCCTACGAGGCGCTGGAGAAGGCGTGGCACGACGTGGAGAAGGGCGCGGTGCAGCCCGTGCCCGAGCATCTGAAGAATGTGCACGTGAATGCGATAGGCGCCGAGGAGAACATAGGATACAAGTACCCGCATTCGTATGCCGGGGCATGGACGGAGCAGATGTACCTGCGAATACCGGTGAGGTACTACGAGCCGTCGGAGCAGGGATACGAGGCCACCATATCAAAGCGCATGGCCGTGCTGAGAGGCGAGGCGTAGAGGAAAAGGCGCATTTGAAACAGCGAAGAGAGAAGGAAGCGAGAGAGATGAGCGCAAAGACGATAGACGGAAAGAAGCTTGCAGAGCGCACGCGCGCGGAGATCGCGGCGGGAGTGGCGGCGCTGAAGGCGGAGAAGGGCGTCACGCCGGGGCTTGCGGTGATTCTGGTGGGCAACAATCCGGCGTCAGTGAGCTACGTCACGGCGAAGGAGAAGGCGTGCCGCGACGCCGGAATGATCTCCTGCGAGATACGCATGCCGGCGGATGCGGCCGAGGACGCGGTGATCGACGCCGTGAAGTCGCTCAACGCCGATTCCACGATACACGGCATACTCGTGCAGCTGCCGCTGCCGAAGGGCATCTCCGAGAAGCGCGTGATCGACGCGATATCCCCCGAGAAGGACGTTGACGGCTTCACGCCCGTAAACGTGGGCAAGATGCTCATCGGCGAGGACTGCTTCCTTCCGTGCACACCGCACGGCATACTGAAGCTGATCGAGGAGTCTGGCCTTGACGTGGCAGGAAAGCACGCGGTGGTGATAGGCCGCTCGAACATCGTGGGCAAGCCCGTGGCCGCGCTGCTCGCGCGCAAGGCGCCGCACGCGAACGCAACGGTCACGCTCTGCCACACCGGCACGCCCGACGTCTCCGTGTACACCAGGACGGCCGACGTGGTGGTGGTTGCGGCGGGACGCCCCAACACGCTCACCGGCGACATGATCAAGCCGGGGGCTGTTGTGATCGACGTGGGCGTGAACCGCGTGAGCGACCCCACGAAGCCGAAGGGCTACCGTCTATGCGGCGACGCCGACTTCGCCTCGTGCGCCGAGGTGGCGTCCGCCATCACGCCCGTTCCCGGCGGCGTGGGCCCGATGACGATCACGATGCTTCTCTGGAACACGCTTGAAAGCGCCCGCCGCGCAGCAGAAGGAGCCGCATGAGCATCGGAAGGAGGGATTTCATGCGCGCGGCTGGCGGCACCGCGCTCGCCGGACTGCTGCCGCGCGGGCTCATCGGCGCCGCGCGCGAGGCGCGCCTAAATGTGCTGTTCATCATGACGGACGACCATGCGGCACACGCCATCTCCGCATACGGCTCGAAGATCAACCGCACGCCCCACATGGACGCCCTCGCGCGCGAGGGAATGCGCTTCTCGAACTGCTGCTGCACAAACCCCATCTGCGCCCCCAGCCGCGCCGGCATCCTCACCGGGCAGTACAGCCACCGCAACGGCGTGCCCACGTTCAATAGCCTCTCGCCGTCCATCAAGACGGTGGGCGGCTACATGCGCGAGGCTGGGTACTACACCGCCTTCCTCGGCAAATGGCACGTGGGCGGACCCGACACGGTGCGCGACGGCGACTGGGACCGCTGGATGGTCTACGGCGGGCAGGGCGTGTACTGGGATCCATGGTTCTTCGAACGCAGGGCCGGCAAGGTGGTGAAGACCACCTACACAGGCGAATATGCCACGGAGAACCTCACGCGCGTCACGAAGGAGGTGCTCTCCGCAGCGATCGCATCTGGCAAGCCGTTCTTCGCGATGATGCACCACAAGGCGCCGCACCGTAACTGGCTGCCGAGCAACAAGTACCGCGCGCCGTTCAGGAAGCTGACGCTGAAGGACATTCCGCCGCCCGCGACGCTCTTCGACGACTTCGCCGGACGAGCCTCGCCGATACGCACCACGGCGATGACGCTGCTGAAGCACATGCGCCCTGGCGCCGACCTCAAGCTCGCGCGCTACTTCCGCGAGGGCGGGAAGTTCGAGTTCGAGGGCCGCGCATGGGAAGGGCGGAAAAACGCCAGGGGCGAGTACGTGGACGACTGGCCCGAGGGCATCACGCTGCGCGCGAAGATTGCGCTTTCGTACCTCAGGTACATGCAGGACTATCTGGCGTGCGTGCAGTCTGTTGACGACTCGGTGGGCGAGATGACGGCCTTCCTGAAGGAGAAGGGCGTGCTGGACAACACGCTCGTGATCTACACCTCCGACCAGGGCTTCTTCCTCGGCGACCACGGCCTCTACGACAAGCGCTTCATCATGGAGGAGGTGGTGAAGATGCCGTTCATCGCGCGCTGCCCGGCGCTCATCAAGCCCGGGAGCGTCAACGCGGACCTCGTGGCGAACGTCGACTTCGCGCCGACGTTCCTCGCGGTTGCGGGCGCGAAGACGCCCGAGTCGATGCAGGGGCGCTCGTTCCTGGAGAGTCTCGCGGGGCGTCCGCTGCCAGAAGCGCGCGACGCATGCTACTGCCGCTACTACGTTGAGGGCGGCGAACATGCGACCGCCGCGTGGTACGGAGTGGTGACGCCTGTGGACAAGCTTGTGTACTACTACAAGCGCGACGAGTGGGAGTACTTCCGCACCGAGAAGGACCCAGACGAGCTAGACAACGCATACGGCCGAGCCGACTGCCGCGCGCGGGTGGAGTTCCTCAAGCGCCGCCTCGCCGAGCTGCGCAAGGAGCTGGGCGACGACGACCGCTACCTCGACGTGCCAGAATACGCCCAACGGCCATAATCAGTGTTTTTCAAACTGGGCAATTGCGCCCTGACGCATATTTTGCTATACTATACAACTGCTTTTTCGAGAGCGTGATTGCAGAGAAAAGAAGAAAGGGTTTCAATGAAGAAGACGGTCGAAGAGCTGGAAGCTCGGTTGTTGGAGCTGATTGACAAGCCGCCGTATGCGGCGAAGGAGCTGGCGGAGCTGCTTGCCGAAGCGCCGGCCTCCAAGAGCAGAGATTGGGTGAATCTTGTGCTGCAGGCGTATGATAAAGCCGCGTGCGACTTTGAGGGTGCCTATTCGTTCATGTCGGCCAGCTGGGAGCTTATCGAGAAGACTCTTCAGACGGCGGCGGCGCAGATGGTGCACGACACTCTGCGCAAGACAACCAAGGACCGGCTGCTGATGTCCTTTGTCGACAGCGTGGGCTTCGGCTCTCGTTCCCTCCGCGAGGCGCTTGCCCGCCTTGGATGCCTCGTGGCCTTCCATCCCCATATGCTCGTTCTGAGCGCCGCGTGGGGCCTCGGCGAGATACAGCGCATCGACTACTTCAACCGCCGCGTGACAGTGGACTTCTTCAGCCCGCCGCGCCGTGGCCACCAGTTCACCTACGACGCCGCGTGCGAGACGCTCAAGGCCGCGCCCGAAAGCCACATTCTCGTCACTCGCAAGGCGGATCCCGCCCGCGTGGAGATGATGATAAAGGAGAAGCCCGGCGACTTCGTGAGGGCCATGCTCTCCAGCTTCGGCGACATGCCCATCACGCGTCTTGAGGAGCTCTGCGCGCAGAACGGCTTCGTGAGAAGCGCCGAATGGAAGAAGTTCTGGGAGCGCGCCCGCGCCGATCTCAGGCAGGACAAGTGCGTGGAGATCCCCACACGCCGCACCGACCCCATACACGTCAAGGCCGCCGACGAGGAGTACGGCGACGCGTGGTTCACCGCCTTCGCCCAGATGAAGGATCCCAAGAGCATTCTCTCCAGCGTGCGCGAAATGCAGTCCGCCGGCCGCCTCGGGGACATGCCCGACAACCGGCGCGCCACGATCGTGGACCGTCTCGCATACGCCCTCAAGGGCGCGCGCGGCGTGGACGACGCCCTCTATGCGCGCATCGCGTTCTGCATCGGCGACCTCAAGCTCGACGGCGACCTGCAGAAGCTCGAGAAGCCCACCAGCCTCGCCAAGGTGCGCGCCTATCTATGGGCAAAGGACGTCTCCGGCGAGGAGCGCTACATCGCAGCCGCGCGCACTCTCCCCGCGCGCGACGTCGGCTCTCTCGTCGCATTCCTCGTGGCCGAGAACCGCGAGGAGGCAAGAGGCGTTCTCCTTGAGGCGCTGCCCAGGATGTGCTTCACCTTCCTCGGCGAGACGATTAACGCGTTCAAGGACGACGAAGTCTGCCGCGCCAAGGTTGCCGAGCTCCTCAAGAGCCCGTCCGCCCCGGCCACCCTCGTCACGCTCGTTCTTGGCCGCTACGAATCCTTCAAGTCATGGGACAAGCTGCCGTCTCTGGTGGTGATTCTCACCCACGCGATAGCGCTCGGCGAAGGACGCCAGGGCGGCGAGAAGCTGCGCATGCAGAATATGATCCGCCGTCTCTTCGCCGACAGGAAGTGGCTCGAATCGACTCTTGGGCAGCTCAATTCCGACCAGAAGGCCCTCTTCTTCGAGCGCTTCCAGGCCTCAATCGCGTGGGACCCCTCCACGCACCACATGATCGTTGTGCGCATGACGCAGATTGCGCCCGAGCTCGCAACACGCCTTGAGAAGAAGGCCGAGGTCAAGAAGGCGGAGCGGATAACGTCTCGCCGTTCCTACGCAGAGCGCCAGGCCGCGTACGAACATCTCATCAACGTGGAAATCCCGGCGAACACGAAGCGCATCGAGTCGGCCAGAAGCTACGGCGACCTCAGCGAAAACGCCGAATACCAGTACGCAAAGGACGAGCAGCGCGCGCTTTTGCAGAAGCAGACGCTCATGCAGGAGGCTCTCAACGTCGTCAAGGCGGTCGACTTCTCCAACGTGACGGCGCCCGAGGCCGTGGTGCCAGGCTCGAGCGTTACCATCGTGGCGGCTGACGGCGCAGAGCGCACGTACACCGTGCTCGGCGAGTGGGACAACGACATCGAGCGCGGCATCATCTCCAGCAAAACCCGCCTGGCGGAGTCCTTCATGGGCAAGCGCCCGGGCGAGACGGTTGAAATCACCGACGCGGACGGCAGGGCCTCAGAGGCCAAGATCAAGGCCGTAGCCGTGATCTCCGACGAAGTGCGTGCCTGGCTGGCAGCTTCGCCCGAAGTTTCCTGATCGCTTTATAAAACGAGGATGTTCCCTCGAGCTGCTCACCAGCTGAACAAGGAAAATTGGTAGAAAAGGGCGAAATCATAGCTTTTATCGAAAAATAAGGTAATGTCGCCAAATTATAAAACA
>JAFXIL010000200.1 GCA_017563185.1 Kiritimatiellia bacterium
GCGCGCGGCGCTACACGACGCAAGCGCGCGTGTCGGCATGTTTGCAAGTCGTATTCCATCCAGCCAGTTGTCAAGGAACGATTCTTCTCCACCGTCAGAAAAGAAGCCGTTCTACATTATACCTGTCCCCATTTCTGCTTATGCCAGCAAGGCCGACGCAGTCGCGTCGATTTCCGCGATCGGACGCCATGTATCCGCCTCGGCGGAGACGCACGAGTATTCGGCGACGTTTGACGCGGAGGACGCATGGGGCAAGGCCGTTTACTGCCGCCTTGCCGTCTCGAACGTGTACGAAAGCGCGACTGGCGGAACGTGCGCGTGGCATGACCGCTCGGCCTCGCGTTCGGTTGCAATCGTCGACGACGTCACCTACACCTGGCAGGCGGTCGATGGCGACTGGAACGGCGACTGGACGAACGCCGCGCACTGGGCGAGCAGCCGCCCGGGCAACTGCGTCGGCGTGCCGTCGGAGGCCTCCACCGCGTTCTTCCCGACAGGCTCGACCGTGCGCGTCACGATGCCGGACGGCCTTACGGGAGTGGGCAAGTTCGACATCAGCGCGCCGAACCTTTCCCTGGAACTCTTCAACGCCTCCAACGCCGCGACGCTCAAGCCATACGACGGGTTTGTCATTTCGACGGACACGACGGGAGCGGCGAAGAACCAGTCCTTCGTATTCTGCCACCAGCGCCTGGACGCGGCGTCGCCTGCTGACTACGCCGTCGCGAACGCGTCCGCCGTACGCGAGATAATGGAGACGAGCGGCAAGGTCATCGGCGTTTTCGCGGGACATCAGCACGCCGACGTGCGCAGCAACGCAAACGGGATCTGCCATTACACGCTGCCTTCCCTTGCCCTGCAGGGCGCGTTCTACGAGGTCGGGTGCTACCCGTTCGGAGTTTCGCTTTTCCGCCGCTCCTTCCAGCCGTGACGGTCGGCGAAGTCGATGTAGCGATCCCAGTCGTAGGACGTGAGAAAATGCTTTCCGGGGCGCAGGTGGTACGAGACGTCGCCATCCTGCTGCGCCTCGCCCGGCGCAGGGAACCTTTCCGCGACGAGGCCATTCCTGCCGTACAGCTCCCATGCGGGCGATGCGAGCTTCGCGCTCCACCACTCGCCTGGCTGGCCCGCCCAGTCGTCTTCTGACGCCGAGCCGACGCACAGCAGCCTCGGCGCGATAAGCGCGAGCAGCTCGTGCTGGTCGAATTCCATCGTCATCTCCCTGCCGCCGTACTTCTTGGGATATTTGGCGCAGTACCAGTTCGGGAAGTATTTCGGTATGGAAGCGATGTCCTCGCTCTTCGGCAGGCGGATGTGGTTCAGCTTTGCGCCATGCGCACCGGAATCGTTGGAGCAGACGAGGGCGAAGCGCCTGTCGGTCGCTCCCGTCCAGAGCGCGGTCTTGCCTCCGCGAGAATGTCCCACCACGCCGACGCGCCTGGCATCGATGGCGGGCTCCGTCTCGATCCAGTCCATCACGCGGCTCGCAGCCCACGCCCACGCGGAGATCGTCCCCCATGATTCGTCCGTGCGCGACTCCGCCTGCTCCACGCACTTGAACACTCCATGCGCGAAACTGCCCGTGTTCTTCTCCGCCGCGACGTCCTCTGTGAGGAATCCTATTGTTGCATAGCCGCGTCCGACGATATGCTCCACCGGCCAGTACGCGCTGGATATAACATTGCCGGCATCCACCTTTGAACGATGCTTCAGGCAGATGCTAACGAACGCCGGGACCGGACTTCGCGTCTTCGGAATATAGACGTTGAACGGGAATGTGAACTTTCCGAGAGGTCCGTCGAACTCCGCGCGCACGAGCTTTCGCACGGCCTTGCCGCCCATCACGGCACGCTCGTCGTAAACTTTGAACGAGATGCGCCCGCGCTCGTCCGCCGTTGCGGGACGGCGCCCGTAAACGTCCTTCTGGAAGCGGTCAAGCAGTTCCGGCGCGCGCGCCTTCTCCCACTCGTCCTTCGTCTTGACGTCCACTCCCGAGAACGTCCGCAGCAGCTCCGGCACGTTCTCCGGCGCAACGCCGCACGCGCACGCCGCCGCAACGGCAATGGCACTGCAAATCAGCCGCCGCGCGCAAGCATTTGCCTTAGTCCGCATGGGTGATTTCGATCTTGTCGAGCCAGACGGCCTTTATCGAGCTTTTGCCGTCCTTGCCGAATCGTCCGGGCCCCAACCAGAAATACTCGGCGCCGTCTGCGCGGGGCGTCCAAGTGGCTACGTCGTACCAGACGTAGCCGCCGTTCTTCACCGACTCCGTGCGTGGCTGGATCATGCGCGAGAGGTGCCGGTCCACCGGGTTGTAGACGCCGGCCCAGAACGCCTCGCCGCCGTCGCGCGTCTTCTCCACGCGGATTCGCGCGCGCACCTTGTACTTCACGCCGGGCTTGAACTCGACATGTCCCGCAGAGAAGTTCACGCACCACTCGAAATGGCTGTTGAAGAGTTTGAGGGCCTTGCCGTCCTCCGCAAGGGGATCGTCCACCCGCGCGCCCCAGGTTTCCTCTTTGTGGAGGGTGATGTACTTGTCCTCCACGGTTCCGAACTTGTCCGAGACGTATTTCATCGGCTTTTGGGCCAACAGGGCGCGCCATGCGGCAATTCTGCCCTGGTGTCTATGCCTCGATTCGGATAGGCTGATGTTCTTCGCCTCGTCCATGCGGTCGAGCATCGACTTTGCGAGCGCCTGCGTCTCCCTGAGCGTCGCCTCGTCGTTCGCGGGCCCGCCGGTGACGAAGCTGAAGAGCCGCTGCGCCTTGCCGCGCGACTTTTCCAGACGCAGGTAGTCGAACGAGAACCTCGTCATGCGCACGTTGTAGGACAGCGTCCGGTCGTCCTTGACTGCGGCCTCGGCCTTGTCCCAAATAGGCTTCGCCCATTCGACGAAGCCGCTGTCGAGGCCCCTGAAAGCCTCGCTTCGCCAGATTCGCATCGGGCCTTTCGCGGGCGACCACGCGCGCATGCGCCTGTGGACTTCCTCGAAGTATTCGCGCACGAACGGCGCGGCCTTGCCGTAGTATCCGGCGAAGAAGTCGTCCAGCAGCGGCTCGATAGGCTGGTCGGGATTCCACATGAACTTGGCGAGCAGCCACGCCTTCAGCTCGGCGAACGCGCCGTGGCGTCCGCACTGGTCGCCCTGCTCGAAAAGCTCCTTCACGTTGTTCTCGCGGAAGAACTTGATGTTGCCCTGGAGCGCGTACACGTTGGGGAAGGGCAGGGCGAAGTCCTGAAACTCGGTCGTGTAGTCCCAGACGTACAGCTGGCTGGTCTGCGTCTTCCAGCCGTTGATGTCGGCCATGAATCTGACGTTCTCGCCGTACGGGTTCTCAGGAATCGGGCGCGTGAAGTCGCACTCGATCGTGCAGAGGCACGGCATCACGTTGTGCCGGAGGCGCGTCTTCTTCGGCGGCTTGCGCGTGTACTGGTACGCGAGGGTCTCGATCACGGCGTTCGGGAACTCCTTCTCGACCGCCTCGGCGATCGCGTTCACGAAGCGCACCATCGTGCCGGCGTGGCTTTCCTCCTCCTTGTCGATTGCGGCGCACTTCTCGCATTCGCAGAAGTTGTACCAGTCGTTCTGGCTCACGCCGTAGAACTTCGCGCCGGGGTCCTTTCGGATGCGCGCGAGCACGTTGGAAGTGACGATGCGCAGCACGTCGGGGTTCGTGAGGCAGAGCTGGGTGTGCCCCCTGAGCCGCCGGCCCTTGACGAGGCTGTAGTATTCGGGATGCTTGTCGAAGTACACCGCCTGCGGCAGCAGCGCCTCGAACGTGTGGCAGCTGCCGAGGCCGCCGCCGAAGCGGAAGTCGTCGCCGCCGAACTTGGCGTCCACAGTGCCGCTGGTGTGGTTGAATCCGTTGACGCGCAGACGCGCCGCGAAGTCGCGGTTGTTGTTCACGTCGTACCAGTACGGCTCGCGCATGAGGAACGCGGGCTTCTGCGAAACGTCCAGGTCGCCGGGCACGGCGACGCGGTCTTTGCGCGGAACCACGCTGTGCCATGAAGCGTACCAGCGGCATCCGGCGTACTTTTCGAGCACCTCGTACACGCCGTACAGGACGCCGCGCTTTCCGCCCGAAATGCGCAGGCTGCCGTTTTCCGCCTTCAGCCGGAAGCCGTCGTCGCCGAGGTCGGGCGATCCCCCTTCGAGGAAGATTCCCTTCGACGGCGCGGGCGCCCCGGCCTTCCGCGAGGCGATCTCCAGCCTTGCGCCGGTCGTCTTCTCGAGAAACGTCTGCAGTTCCTCGGCCGCGTACTTTGCCGTAGCGCCAGGGTTCTCCGGCAGCACGATCGCAAGTGACGGCGCCTCGCCGCGCACCGCGAGCGCGACCGGATCCGCCGCGAAAGCCGCGCCTGCGGCCGCCGCCGCAAGCACGGCGCCTGCCAGTGCATTCACACAGTTCGTCTTTTTCATGTTCAGTCCATGCCTTTCTTTTTCGAGTGCCGGAGAGCAAGTCATGTCAAATCGTGCGGCGGCTATTGTACCATAAACCTCAACTTGCGGCAACGGCGAATTCGCGCTCGCGGATGCGCCAGGGTCGAAAACTTAAAAAACCGTTTGATTTTCAAGGGGAGGGGGTGATATAATGTCCCCATGCGAGTACCAGAGTGGGACGCGCGGCAACTACTATAGAGAGGTTGTGCTATGTGCCTTAAGCGCTTAACGGTAGGAGCGGCAGCTTTCGCAGCCGCGTGCGTATGTCTTGCGGCCGATCCGTGGCCGAGCTACGAGCTGATAGCGAACGGCGACTTCGAGGCGGGAACTGTGAGCGGCAACTACAAAGAAGGCCTCAACGGCAGCAACGCCCATATCCCGGGCTGGACGCTCGCGAACTGCGTAAAGGCCAAGGCTAACGGCGTTTACATCGCGAGCGGCCTGCCGATCGGCACGTACGCGATATGCCTCAAGACGAACAGCGGTTCCCCCTCGTCATTCTATCAGGACGTGACCGTACCGGCCCCGGGCGTTTACCGGATATCCTTTCAGTGGGTGGCGCGACCGAAGAGCGGCAAGACGGACATGAACAAGGAGACCATCACCGTGTCGTTCTCGCAGGTGGTTGACGGCGCGGTCCCGACCGAGAACGTGCTCACGACCTTTGCCGCCACCACCACCGATTCGCTGACCACGTACCATCGCACGATCGACGTGAAGGCGGCCGGAACCTACCGGCTGCTTTTCTCGGGAACGTCCTCGGTCGATAGTTCCACGGCGTTCGACAACGTGAGCGTGCGCAAGATCGACAACCTGCTCGAAAACGGCTTCTTCGATTCGGGAACGGCCAGCGCCTATCCCTACTATTCGACAGGTTCGGGCTTCTCCAATCCCGGCTGGACGCTCAATTCGAAATGCGGACTCGACCAGGCGAGCGGCACATGGGTGGCGAAAGGCCGTGACGTCGGCGCATACGCGATGTTCATCCAGTCCGACGCCGGCATCGACGGCTTTGCGTATCAGGACGTGACGATCGCGACCCCCGGCCTCTACACGCTGGCGTTCGACTACGCCGGGCGTCCCGGGTCGGCGGGATATCTCGGCCAGACGGCGAAGATCTACTTCGGAAAGATCGGCGGAGACAAGGCGGACGTCACGGAGGACGATCTGCTGGACACCCTCTCCCCGGCTTCCGATGTGTTCGCCCCCTATTCCCGTCCCGTCGCCGTGCTCTCCGCCGGCACCTATCGCCTGAAGTTCTTCGGCTCGTCCTCCGCCGACAAGGCCACCGCCTACGACAACGTGCGCCTCTTCGCGTCCGAAGAGCTTGTGACGAACGGCGAGTTCGAGGAAGGGTCTTTTAGCGTCTCCCAGGTCTGGGGCGCTTACGCCAGCCATGCCAACTACCGCAATCCGGGGTGGGAGGTCAACAATCCAGAGCGGGTCGGTTTGGGGTGCCCGTTTGGAACTTGGGTCCAAACGGGACTCGAGGTGGGAAAGTACGCGATGTTTATCCAGACCAATCCTGGCGATGGTCACACCGGAGATACAATCGCCTATCAGGATGTGGCGGTCTCCGCCCCCGGCGTCTACAGGGTGTCGCTGAACTATGTGGCGCGACCAGGCCAGCATGCCGGCCAAACCATCAAAATCTCATTCGGCCAGCTCGTTGACGGCGTGATCGCCAACGATCTCATCAACGATCAGTTCATTACGACGACTTCGTCTGAGCTGACGCCATATGAGAAGTACATTACAGTGGAGACGACCGGCACCTATCGGTTGCAGTTCACTGCGTTCAACACCAATGAAGATAAAGCCACGGCCATCGACTGCGTGAGTGTTCGCCGCCAGACCGAGTACTGCTTCTGGACCGGCGGTGGCGATGGCACGACCATCAGCGACCCCGCGAACTGGGGCCGCGCCGTGCTTTCGCCCGTGGACGACCTCTGCTTCACGAACGACACGGCGCTCGCCGTTTCCATGCCGGCCAACTTCACGGCGAGCTCGCTCAACTTCTTCGGCACGGGCGCGGTGACGGTCAACGGCTCCGGCGCGGGCGGCGACGCCGCGAATACGCTCACCGTCGGCAAGATCGTTTCCACCTCGTCGGCGGCGAACACGTTCAACTGCCCCGTCGCGTTCACCACCGACTACAACGTGAACTCTGCCGGCCCGGTCGAGTTTGCCACTGGCGTGACGGCCGCGGGATGGGGCGCCGTTGACGGCGCAGGCGGCCTGCGCCTTGCCGGCTCATCCTTCACGTTCACGGCGGACACCGTGACCCTCGACGACAATGTGACGCTGGCAGCCGGCGCAAATCTCTTCGCCAAGAATCTCACGGGCGCGAGCGGCCAGACGCTGACCATCGAATCCGGCGCCCGGGTGGATCTTTCCGGCGACCTGGTCACGGGCGAGGCCGCGAACGGCAAGCTCGGAATCGACATGGCGGACGACGCCGAACTTTCCGTCGCCGGTACGGTCTATGCGTGGTATAACAGGTTCACGGTCGGGCGCAAGTACGGAACCGTTTGGGCGAACGCGATTTCGCTCGACGTGCGCAACAGCAACATGGGCTTCTATGCCAAGCGCATCAACATCGGCCCCGGCGGAATAGTCTTCAACGGCACCGCCGGGCAGTTGAACATGGACATCGGCCTCGGCGGGGCGGTTGGAACGTACGTCTTCGGCGCATACGCCGACTGGACGTGGAACGACGGCGGCCACGCGTCTGCCACCTTCTACACGAACGAGGTCAAGTTCGACACATTCGATTGCATCGACGGCGAGACGCCGCGCACCATCACCATTGCGAAAGCCTCCAACAACACGGCGGCGAAGCTCTACAAGCTCAACCCCGGCACGCTCGTTCTGGCCGCCCCGCAGTATTTCACGGGCGGCACCTTCCTGGAAGGCGGCAAGATCGTGGTTTCTGCGGTGAACGGCTCCGGCACCGGCCCGGCCACGCTTGCGTCCGGCACGACGCTTGAAGTCGTGGAAGGCGGCACGCTTGGCAACTCCGCCATCACCGTCGAGAACGGCGCGACGCTTGCGTTCGCCGACGGCTCGGGACTCGCCGGGCCTGTGACGGCGACCGGTGCCGTGACCGTCGCGGGGAACGTGTCGTTCGCGGGCGGCGCGTCCATCGCGTTGGCGGAAGGCGGTTCGTTCGCCTTCGAAGAGGGAGCCAAGATCTCAATTGGCACCGACATGAAGGACTGTACGCTCATCACTGGCTCGGGGCTGACGGCGGCGCAGCTCGCGGAACATTTCGAAACACCGTCCGGCGCCGTGCGGCTGAACGATGCAGGCGACGTGGTGTACGTCAATGCCTTCGAGTGGAAGACCGCCCTTGCGGGCGAGGACACGTACTTCAAATACGGCGTTGCGGCGGCCGCGAGCGTGCTCGTCGGCGCGACGTGCGACGATTCGGGAATAGCGCGCTACTCGGAAGACAACGTCACCACCAAGCCCTCGGCGACGACGCCTAGCTCGGTGCTGACGGACGGCGATGTGCATTTGGTTGGCCAGGACGTGAACTACCTCAAGATCTACGCGTTGGTCAGCGGCTCCGTTGAATGGTCGTTCGCCGCAACCGACATCGCGCAGATTGCCGTCTTCTCGCGCTGGGGTGACGGCGGACGCGACGGCGTTGTCGTGGAGTCCGTGTACGTCAAGGGCGACGGGTCCGACGAATGGTCGCAGATTAAAGTCCATTCGGTTGCCGTCGGCACGGGCAACAACTACTCTTCCAGCGGAGCCATCTGCGCAATCTTGAGGCGGGTGGACGGTGGAGTGATCGCCAGCAATGTCACGGGCTTGAAGATTGTGTTCCCGACCGGGCAGGACAACGGCGGCGCCGGCTATTCCGAGGTGGTTGCATACGCGTCCGTGCCAGCCGAGCACGCCTACACCTGGAGCAACGCCGCAGGCAACAAGCTTTTCTCCGACGCCGGCAACTGGACCGACGATGCGACCGGCGCGGCAGCCGGTGCGGCCGGCGCCGTGTTCAGCCCGACCTGCTTTGACACGCTGGCAATCCCGGCGTCGGCCGAGGTGGTTGTGGACAAGTCGGCAGCGGTCTGTTCCGTTGCGCTTGGCGCGGGGGCCGTGCTGGCCAATCCGGATGCGTCCACCACCAACACCCTGACGCTGTGCAAGCTTTCCTACGCCGGCACCGAAACGACCACCATTCATTGCGGCATTGACTTCTGCGAGGCGTATGATGTGGCTTTGAACGGGCCGGTCAACTTCGCCGGCGGCGCTGCGGTGTGGGCGCCCGGCACTGGAATGAGTGTTTACGATCATACATTCATGGGTGATTTCACCTTTAAGGCGAACCTTGGCGTAGCCACTAACGAACCGACGTGGAAGGTGACTTCTGGATCCCGGTTGTCCGCTCCGGTGCTAATGAAGAAAACCGGGCTGGGGAACCAGAACGGCGATCCGGCGTTCCGCATCGAAGAGGGCGGATACGCGCACTTCGGGTCGGTAGTCGTTGGCCGCGACCGCCTTTACCTGTCGGTGCAGGGCGAGATCGAGGTGGATGGACTATACAGTGTCAGATCGGTATTCACCGCCAACGGCGACTTTCCCGGCGACTTCGGCTATGAGGGTGACGAAGCTTTCGCGGATAGCACCATCAGGGCCGACGGCCTGTTCAGGGAAAAAGACGGACAATACAGCAGTTACCATTCTTGTGTCTATCCGGCTAACATCTACATTGGCGCGCAGGGAATCGCCCAGGAGACCGCCGACAACGGCATCAAGTTCGTGGGCTGCGCGAAGAAGGTCTATGCCACGGCGGACTTCACGATCCGCGGCCCGGATGCGTCGAGCGGACTTCTCGCGCTCGAGGCCGACGCCGAGTTCGACACGCAGGGACACACGGTGACGTGGACTTCCGGCATCTCCGGTGCGGCCACGCTCACGAAGAAGGGCGAAGGCACGCTCGTGATGAGCCCGGCGGCGGGAACGAGCGCCTTCACTGGCTCCGTGGTGGTGAATGGAGGAACGCTGGCTATCTCGAACGACGTCTTGACGGCCACTTCGATTTCGCTTGCGAAGGGTGCCGCGATCGCCGTTGGGGCGAACCGCACAGTGCCTGCTGCGGGCGTTGTGACGGCGTCCGGAGCGGCGAGGGTGGTAGTGACGGGCGACATGTCCGAGGCAAAGCCAGGGGATGCGTTCCCGCTCTTCGCGAACTGCACGGCCGAGACGTTCGCAAGGCTGCGGATCGACTCGTCGAATCTGCCGTCCCTGCCCAGAAAATACGGCATATTCCTGAAGCGCAACGACGACGGCTCAGTCTCCGGGATCATATCCGAACGAGGCCTCATCATCTATCTGCGCTGATGCATTCAGTGCCGTTCGCAGGACTAGACGCAAGTCTGCAAAGGCAAACGCAAGTATGTCACGTCGAGTGGCTGGTCTTGCGTTTGCCTTTTCAAGCCGCATAACGAATTTCCACCTCTGCCGCGACTGGTACAGCCGCGAGCTGGAAAAGACGTTCACAATCGGCGACGTGACGATCCACACCACCGCCGCCGACCATCAGACGTGGCTGCGCCTTGCCGTCACCTGCTTCGAAGTGGTGTGCGGCAAGGGGAAGGACGCCTTCACGATATTCCACTCCGGCGACTGCTATGGAACAATCACAAGGCGTTGGCATGTCGTTCAGGTTGGTGAAAGCCGGCAGGGACGCGCTTGTCGCGGCCGTGGTCTGCGCCGCAACGGCACCCTCGTCCTCGATGCCGGGTATGAGGCATGCCTGGATCGTGTTCCAGTGCCTGCCAAGCCTGTATGGCGGCATTTCAGGGAGATTGGGCCGTTCGTCTTGTGCTTTCATGCCCATAGTATAGCATAAAACTGGATAAAATCAAGACGAACACAGGGAAATGTGAAGTTATCCCCCCCCCCCCCC
>JAFXIL010000201.1 GCA_017563185.1 Kiritimatiellia bacterium
GATGACATCGTGGCCGTGCCGCCGGTTATCGTTGACAAGGACGGAGACGGCATGGCCGTGCTGCCGCTTTTCTTCTGGGACTGGAAGGACGACTTCAACACGCTATTCCCTCTTTGGTGGTACGATGGTTCGGATAGCGGCTACAAATTTTGGGCCGCTGCCGGTCTTGCCGGGGCCAAGTCGAGCAAATACAAAGACCACACGGACCGCAAGCAGTGGCTGCTGCCGCTTTTCTGGCACCATTCTGACGTTGATGCTGACTCCGAAGAGGAAACTCTGTGGGCGTGCGCCGGTCTGGGTGGCTATCGTCGTACAGAGAAGGGCTTCAACCATCATTGGCTGCTTCCTCTCTATGTCTACGACCGCGACGACTTCTATTCGCTTCCCTATTCGCGTGTGAACAATGGATCCAACAAGGTTACATCCTACTTCATGGCCGGCCTTGGCGGGCATTCAAGCGTGGACGGCAAATACGACTCGTCCTGGCTGTTTCCAATCTTTTCGCACAACGCCGCAGACGAGACGTTCGTGACGCCGCTCTGCTACAGCGACAAAGACACCCTCGTCACTCCCATCTATGGACATACCAAAGACGCCGACTGGCTGCTGCCTCTTTACTACCACGGCACCAACACCTTCATCACGCCTCTCTTCGGCGCCGCAAAAGAGGTCAACTGGGCAGTGCCTCTCTATTGGCAGGACGAGAACACGTTCCTCTCGCTCGCGTGGAGCCATTACCGCGGTCCCGACGGCAAGCTTGAGGCCGCCGTCTCCCCGCTTCTGCTCTCCGGCTACAACCGCGACCGCAAGACAGGCGACTCTGTGGCGTATATTCTCGCCGGCCTCGCCGGACGCGTCGAGAAGGCCGACGGCACCGGCGGATCATGGGCGTTTCCGCTGTACTACAAGGACGCCGAGACGTTCTTCACGCTTCTCTACGGCCACACAAAGACTTCCGAATGGCTCTTCCCGCTCTACTACCGCGAAGGCGACACGATGCTCACTCCCATTGCCGGACGCAAGGGCGGCACATCATGGGTGTTCCCGCTCTACATTCGCGACGATAACAGCTTCACGTCCATCGCCTATGCGCACAACCGCAATCCGAAGACGGGCGAGGAGAGCATGATCATCCCGCCGCTTCTCGCCGGTTGCGCGTGGAACACCAACAACCAGGAAAGTGCGTGGGCCGCGCTCGCAGGCCTCGTGGGCAGCACCACCGCGAAAGACGGATCGCACGAAAAGGATTGGTTCTTCCCGCTCTATGCGCGCGACAAGGATAGCTTCGTATCCATCGCCTATGCGCACAACCGCAATCCGCAGACGGGCGAGGAGAGCGTGATCATTCCTCCGCTTCTCGCCGGTTGCGCGTGGAACACCAACAACCAGGAAAGCGCGTGGGCCGCGCTCGCAGGCCTCGTGGGCAGCACCACGGCTAGGGACGGTTCGCATAGCAAGGACTGGTTCTTCCCCCTCTGGCACCACGAGGAGGACCGTTCGTTCACGAGTCTGCTCTTCGGATGGAATGGCGGCGGCACGTCGCAGACTAACAACTGGTGGCTCACTCCTCTCGTCGGCACCAAGAGCGGCAAGAACGAAGGATTCTGGCTCTTCCCGTTCATGTCGCAAACGCACTACGGCGACTTCTCGCGAATCGAATCGCTTGCAGGCGTCAAAGAGCTCCCGCCAGAGATCCAGTTCGAGGAGTATGCGTACACGAATTACGAGAAGAAGGTCTCGATGCGCCTCAGGGAGAAGAACGCCGTTCCGAGCGCCGGCTCCAAAACGAAGGCGATGATTTTCTTCACTCCCCGCAAGCGCTACGCCTATGCATCGCTTTCCTGGGACGGCAAGACCTACCGTGTGCACGAAGAGTTCGACAACGGCAACGAGCTGCTTCTCAATTCCGAGAGCTCGCGCACAGTGACGTTCGACCCCAAGACGCGCAAGAAGACGGGCGAAGATGTGCGCGAGGAGCATACTGTGGGCCTGGGCGCAATCTACAATTCCAGCCGTAACGAGAGCAAGAACACAATTGAGGAGAAGTCCAGCACGCTCCTTGGCATCCTCTACAACAGGCGCAAGGAGGTGGACAAGAAGAACACCTCGTTCGAGGAGTCCACAGTGCTGCTGAAGGTGTGGCAGCGCGCCGAGAAGAACGGCGACGTGTCGGTGGACGCGTTTCCGGGCTTTACATACGACGCGAAGAAGAACGGCTACCGCAAGGTCTCTCTGCTGTGGCGCCTTTTCCGCCATGTGAACGATCCCGAGAAGGGCACCACGCTCGACCTCTTCTTCATCCCACTTTCGCGTCCTTAGTCAAGGAGGGATGAATCATGGGAGCATTTATTGCAATACTCAGCCTGGTGTTTATTCTGGGCATGCCGCTGATGCTCATTGTGGCGCTGGCGAACATCGGCCGCCTGCAGCGCGAACTCGAAAGAATGCAGGAATCGCTCGTGCTGATTCTGGCAGCGGTCAATAGCCGCCGCAAAGCGTCCGACAAGGCCGAAGTGTCCGCTGAGACGACGAGGCCGATTGAGAAATCGGCCGAGGAGGTGGCCACGGAAGATGTCGTGGAAAAGAAGGAAGAGAAGGTCGAAGAGAAGGTAGCGCCAGTTGCAGTCCAGCCGAGACCTGCGCCGCCCGCCTTTGCGAACGATCCGCCCGCTTTGGTGAAGGATCCAGAGCCAATGGCGTCGTTCGAGCCGGTTGCGCCCGCGCCTGAGGACGCTGATGGCGGCTACGAGCCGACGGCCATGGACATTTTCTGGAAGAAGGTTGAGGACTGGTTCTGCGTGCGTGGCGATTTCACGCCGAAGGGCGTTACGCGCGAGTTCGCCGTCGCCACACGCTGGCTCACCCGCGTAGGCGCTCTTCTGCTCGTTGGGGCCGTTGCATACTTCCTTGTGCTCGCGATAGACAAGGGTTGGATAGGCCCTGTGCAGCGCGTGTTCGGAATGATGTTCTGGGGCATTATAGGCTCGGTGTTTGGCACGTGGCTAAAACTGAAGAGCGAACGCTACGCGATACTCGGCGAAGTGTGCGCGGCCGTGGGGCTTGTGGCGGTGTATCTCTCGTTCGGGCTGGGGCACAGGTACTTCAGTCCTCCGGTGATATCGTCCGGCTATGTGGCGTTCGCGGGGCTTTTCGTGGCAACGGCGGCTGCGGGATATCTTTCCGTGCGCCTGCGCTCGCTGATGATCGCGGGCCTCGCGCTTGTGGGCGGATTTCTCGTGCCGACGATATGCAGCTTCACGAGCCACGACGTCCAGCTTCATGTATATCTCTTCATCCTCTCCGTAGGCGCGTGCGCGGTGGCGTATTTCAGGGGTTGGACGATCTACGCGTTCGCGGCGATTGTCGTGTCTGCGATCTTCTCCGGCGCGAAATGCTCTCCGTTCAGCTTTTGCGACGGGCAGGTGGCGTATGCGTTTCATGCGCTTGAGCTGGTGCTCTTCTTCGCGATGGCGGTGCGCGCTGCCGTGCGTGCCGGCGAGAAGGTGCGGCCTGTCTACTGGGCGGCGGCAGCCTTGATGGCCGTGTTGTCGCTCGTGATGATGGCTGGCATAGTCGAGGCGCGGTGCGCCTATGTGGGGCTGAGGGCGTTTCATCATCTGGCGTGGGCCTCGGCGTTTGCCGTGCTCGCGCACGTCAGCCGCCGCCGCGAATGGGGCGGCACGCCCGTTCTCATTGTGTATGCGTGCGTATGCGCGGCGATCTCGCTTCTGAGGGCGTGCTCTTGGTGGCATGCGGAGAAGGAGATGGTTGCGCTTCTCTTCTGTGCGTTTGGGGCGCTTCTCGTCGAGCTTGGGGCGAGGAGCGGCGAGAAGGCGCTTCAGGGAGCGGCGTTCATCGCTACGGCGCTGATGTCGGTTTTCGGGTTCTGGTTCTTCTCGTTGGCCATGGCAGTGGAAGGGGGTGTCTATGCTGTGAATCTTGTGAGCCGGATCGAGTCCATCTGGCCCGTGCCGGCGCTTGTGGCGTTCTGTGGATGGAGGCTAGGCGGGCTCAAGCCGTGGCGCGACTTCATTCGCGCACTCGCGTATCCTGCGGCGTCCGTGATGACGTTCGCGGTGGTGACGATGGAGAGCCACTTCTTCGGCCGCGAGTTCCTGCCTTTCCTGCGCGGCGGAATTGTGACGATCGTGTGGGCTGCCGTGGCGAGCGCGTTTCTTGCGATGGGCATCGTGCGCCGCGTGCGCACGCTTCGCCTGACGGGGCTTGGACTCCTCGCGCTTTCGACGGTAAAGGTGCTCCTGGTCGACACCTCGTCCCTCGCCACGCCGGGTCGTGTAGGTGTGTTCGCCGCAGTTGGCATCCTGCTCATCGTGGGCGCGTTCCTCTACCTCAAGTTCAAGTCGCGCTTCGAAGAGCCTGATGCGCAATTATGAGGAAATGGTGCTTGCCATATGGTACTCGGAATAGTATAATTCTGGGCATGAAAAACTATGTGGCAAATGGCGTTGTCGTGGTTGCGCTGGCGCTTATGGCGGGCTGCGCGACGAAGGAGATGAAATCGACTCCCTTCTACGAAGGAGACGAAGTGACCTACACGGGACAGCCCGAGGACCGTGTCAACTTATGGCCGGTCGCCTACTGGCGCGAACCTGTCGGCTCCGTGCTGTGGCCTCTCACCTCGTTCTCCGACGACCATTTCGCGCTGCGTCCCATCTACTCGCAGTACAAGCAGGACGGCAAGAACGGCGCGTTCGACGAGTACAGTTTGCTCTGGCCGCTCTGCCAGGCCGACACCAAGCACAAAGACTATCGCGTGTTTCCGTTATTCTGGGGCAAGGACTACGCGGATCGCGACTACCAGACGTTGTTCCCGATATACTGGAACGGACATAACTATAACTCGCTTTTCCCGCTTTGGATATACAGGGGAACAAAAGACAATTTTGACAGTCTCGCCGTCCTCTTCGGCCTAGCCGGCGCGTCGGATATTTCCAATTGGTGCTTCCCGCTATGGTACTGGAACGATGCCGGCACGTTCATGACGACGCTCTACGGGAGATGGAAGAACGGTTGGGCTCTGCCGCTGCTCCTTTCGTGGGGCGAACGCAGGGAGGGTGGCAACTGGAACGCCAGGTTCCTTCTTGGCCTCGGCGGAGCGGAGAGGTACAACAGCCGCTTGGAGCATTGGGCCTTCCCGTTCTACAGCAGAGAGGAATCCAACTACAATGATTATCACATGAAGATGAGCCTGCTTCTAAATCTTGTTGGATGGAACGGCAACTACAAGGTGCAGTCTTCGCATGTGTTTCCTCTGTATGGGTGGAAGAGGGACGACCATCTGGTCACGCCGCTCTTCTTATGGGAAAAAGACGGTACCTTCTTGACGTGGCTTGGGGGAAAGACTGTCAGCGGTGGCACTACTAACGTGTACGTGACGCCGCTTGTGAGAGGCACGTATGGAGACAAGACGGGTACAATGGTGTTCCCGTTGTGGTCCCACAAGGCCGACAGGGACTTCGCCGCAAAGGCAAAGAGACTGGACGCTGATCGCCTTCCAGACGACATACGCGTCTGGATGGGCACCCATACAAATCTCGTGTGGAACGAAAAGACCAAGACGCATGACGAGAAAGTGGGGAAGAGACAATGCGCAGATCGTTTCGGCGCTTATGACGAAACGGATTGGCTGGTGTTCCTTTCATGGAACGACAGGGTGCATGGTGCCCTGGGATGGTTCAGCAGCACGAACAACTACGAAATGACTCGCATAATCAGGCGAGGGCATGGGCTGCTGCTGCACTACGAATACGAACGCGAAGTCGTGTTCTCGGCGACAGACCGCTCGAAGCAGTCTGACAAGGAGGAGACAGAGCTGTCGTTCCTCTTGTGGCTGTACAACTACGAGAGCGAGACCGACCGCATGAAATCGGAACCCTACACGCGCCACAGAGTGCTGTGGCGGCTGTGGGACTGGGAGCAACAGAACGGCGACGTGTCGCTCGACGTGTTTCCGGGCTTCACCTACGACTCCAAGACAAACGGCTACTCGAAGACATCGCTTCTATGGCGGCTCTTCCGCTACGAGAAGGATCCGCAGAGAGGCACGTTGCTGGACTTCTTCTTCATCCCCCTTGCGCGTCCCTGACCACCTCAAAAATTTTTTGCAAAGGCCTGCTTGACAAGCGAAAACGGTCTATGATAAAATAATCATGCGTTTACGATAGTAGGCTTTGCAGGAAAGGATGTATAAAGATGCAAGAAGAAAACAGGTCTTTCATTCCGCTCTTCGTCACGAACTTCTTCGGGACGCTGAACGACAATTTTCTGAAGACGCTCGCGAGCTTCACGGTGATAGGCTGGCTGCAAGACGAGCGCGTTAAGTCCATCGCCATGGGTTTCACGGCAGGTGCGCTGGTGCTGCCGTACATTCTCTGCTCGCCGCTTGCGGATAGACTCACCGCGATATGGCCGAAGCGTCGCATCGTGCAGCTTGCGAAGTGGGCGGAGCTGCCGATAATGGCGGTGGCGATAATGGGCTTTGCGTTCAAGTCGCCGTGGCTTGTGATCGGCGCGGTGCTGTTGATGGGCTTGCAGAGTTCGCTCTACTCGCCTGCAAAGTATGCGCTTGTGCGCGATGTCGGCGGAGAAGGGCGAATCTCTACTGGCATGGGCGGCATGGAAGGGGTGTCGTTCCTGGGCGTCCTCATGGGCACGGTGGCGGCGAGCGTGGCCTCTGACCGTATGGGACCGGTGGCGCGGTATGCATGTCTAGTCGTGTTCGCCGCACTTGGACTTGTCGCCAGCTACACGGTCAGGGCGAAGGAGCAGCTAAACCGCGCGCTCCACGCGATCAACCCAGTTCGCTACATTCGCCGTTCGTACCGCATGGCGGCGCGCTACGATGGGCTCAACGCCGTCATCTTCACGCTCTCCGTCTTCTGGTGGGCGGCGGCGATGCTGCAGATGGGGCTGCTCGTGTACGGAAAGTCCGAGGCAGGGCTCAACCTCGACGCCACCCGCACGGGCGCGCTCCTCTGCGCGGCGGCGGTTGGAATTGTTCTCGGACAGGTAATAGCCGGCGTCGTTGATCGCCGCCGCTTTCTTCTGGGCGCAACTCTTCTCACTGGATGGATTGCCGCCGCGCTTTTGCTTGTTCTCTACTTCGCGTCGCTATCGCCTATGGCTTTTGCCGTAGTGCTGGGACTTCTTGCGTTTGATCTCGGATTCTTCAAACTGCCTTTCGACGCTGAGATACAGAAGGTCGTGAAGGGCCCGAAGCTAAACACCATGCTAGCCTACTTCAACCAGGTGTCGTTTCTCTTCATGCTTGCGGCGAGCGGATGCTATGCGCTTGTGAGCTGGGCATTCGGTCCGAAGGCGTTCTTCCTGCTGCTTGCAATCGTGTTTCTCGTGGCGCCTTTTGTCTTCGTGTTCTGCTACCGCTCGGTGCTGCTTTGCACTGGCCACTGGGTCTTCTCGCGCCGCTACAAGGTTGAAGTGGATGGCCTCGATCACCTAACCACCCAACCACCCAACCACCAAACCACCCAACTAGTTCTTCCCAACCACCCGGCGATGGTGGATCCGATGCTTGTGAGTGTCGCGTTCTGGAAAACACCGCTCAAGCCGCTTAGCGACGAGTCTTTCTTCCATACTGGCATCGTCGCGCCACGCGTGCTGAAGACGTTGGGTGCGGTGCCAGTTCCAGACCTTCGCAAACACAGAACGGCGAAGGGCGCTACGATCGCGCGCGGCCTTGGCGACATTGTGAAGTCGACGCTTGAAGACGGCGGGAACGTCATCTTCTACCCCTCGGGCCATATCCAGACCGAGCCCGAACACGAAGACATCGGCACGCGTCAGCTCGCATACAACATATGCGGCGACTTGCCCGAAGGCGTGCGCGTCATCGGCGTTCGTACGCGCGGGCTTTGGGGATCGATCTGGTCGCGAAAAGGGCGCAAGAACTCGCCGTCGTTCGTTCCTACCTTCATCAAGAGCGTGCTGCTGTGGTTCTTCTGGTCGCCGTTCGTGCCCCGCCGCCGCGTGACGATGCACATTGAGGATCTCACCGACCGCGTTAAGGAATGGTCGCACGGCACGCGCCTCGACTTCAACCGCAAGCTCGAGGAGTGGTATAATGCTTGAAGTAGAATTTAGACAGGATTGAGGGAATGCGTTGAGGTTCACTTGATCTTGTCTAAAACGGAAAAGGAGAAAAGTCATGAAACGAAAGATGATAGTGATTACAATGGCACTAGCATGCTTGCTACAGCAGGGATGTTACACGGTTGTCAATCGAGACGGAGAGTACTTTGCCTCTACCAAATATGCTAATGAAGAGATTGGTCGCGATCGTTGGTTTGATGGGCACACAATGGGTGACGCTATATTCTGGGGTGGTTGGTTTGTCCCTTTCGTCGGTCCGTTTATACTTTGTCCTATTGCAATAGTCGTTCGTCCTGTAGAGTGCTACGTTATCGCACCTGCATTTGACATCCTCTGCTTGCCTTATGACTGTATCAACGACTATGAGAATCGTCAAAAGAAATGCGAGAAGGAGAAGCATGAATAGTGGAGCGGGCGTTGCGCACTGGGAAACGTGCGGGACGCATCGACTTTCAAACACGGGCCTCAGCCCCAGCGAAAGAAAGGACCTGCAAGGAAGGGGGCTAGGACCTCAATGAGGGAGGATGCAGAGAAATGAGAAAGCTGACAATGGCGGTTCTTGCAGCGGGCGTTGCGGCGGCGGCGCAGGCAGAGGTGTGGTATGTGCCCGGCTGGAACAGAACCACCGAGACGAACGGGCTTGCATACACGTCCTGCACGAACGTGTTCAAGAACGCGAAGTGTGCGTTCTGGGGCTGGGACGGCGACCGAGGCTGGTCGACCTCCGCGGCGAATGCTGACGTCGCCGCGAAGCGGCTTGCCGACGAGATCGCCGCCACTAACGCCGTATTCCGCTCCAAGCTTGTGCTTGTAGGCCATTCCCTGGGCGGACGCGTTGTGGCGCGCACGCTCGCGGAGCTCTCGAGAAGGGACCTGAAGGTCGAGCAGGGCATAATGCTCGCGCCCGCCATACCCATGAACGACGCCGACGTCGTGAAGATGGGCCTTGGCTGCGTGCGGCCCGCGATCGTGGTGGTGAATCCCAAGGACTCCGTGTTAAAGTACTGCTACGACATCGTCGGCGGCGAGGGCGCTTCGGCGCTTGGCAGGAACGGCTCGCCCGTCGCGCTCGCTAATGTGGTGGAATACGCCGTGCCCAAGACGATCACGAACGAGACGAAGATCGACGCCGCATGGGGGCGTTCCGAGACCGTGAAGCGCGTATGCAACCACCTAGCGGCGTTCTACTTCACCGAACTGCGGCGCATCCTTGACGGCAAGCCGTCGAAGTCCGCCCAGGTGCGCGTGCCGCAAGGGCGCATCAACCTCGATTGGAAGGTGATGGACGCCGGGGTGTGGTGGGATGTTCTCGACACGTGCGACGGATGGAAGCTTGAACGCAACATCGTTACAGGCCACTGTCGCATAATAAGTCCAGAACGCAAGCGCGTGGCGTGGGGCTCCGAGGCTCAGATGCGCGTCTCGTTCGAGAAGATATGCGCGCAGCTGACCTCCAAGCCGAATGAGGATTCGAAATGACGGCGCCGAAAATTGGGGCTTGTAATCGGGCTCAAAATACCATATACTCATCTGCGTCCCGAAACCGAATGCCGAGCTGGCGCCGCGAGGCGCCGGGCTGACGGGCCTGGCGCAAAAGGAGAAAACGAAATGAAGAAATACGTGTGCAAGATCTGCGGATACGTCTATGACCCCGCCGACAACAACGGCGTCGCGTTTGAGGACCTTCCCGACGACTGGACCTGCCCGATGTGCGGCGTGGGCAAGGAAAACTTCGAGGAGATGTGAGACGGTTCGGCATGACGCCAGACGAACAGCACTTAAGCAACAGCAACAGGAGAACAGAAATGGAACTCAAAGGCAGCAAGACTGAACAGAACCTGATGACGGCCTTCGCAGGCGAGTCGCAGGCGCGCAACAAGTACGACTACTTCGCCTCGAAGGCGAAGAAGGAGGGCTACGAGCAGATCGCGGCCATCTTCCAGGAGACGGCGCTCAACGAGAAGGAGCACGCGAAGCTCTGGTTCAAGGAGCTTGGCGGCATTGGCGACACGCCCGCCAACCTCCTCGCCGCCGCCGCTGGCGAGCATGAGGAGTGGACCGACATGTACAAGCGCTTCGCCGAGGAGGCCAAGGCCGAGGGCTTCGACAAGCTTGCGTTCCTCTTCACGAAAGTTGCCGAGGTCGAGGCGCACCACGAGGAGCGCTACCGCAAGCTCGCCGCGAACATCGAGAAGGGCGAGGTGTGGGTGCGCATCGGGCCGACCCGCTGGCAGTGCCGCAACTGCGGCGCGATCATCGAGGGCGAGAAGGCCCCCGAGATTTGCCCGGTGTGCGCGCATCCCAAGGCGTACTTCCAGATCGAGCCACAGAACTACTGAGGCAGCATGCTTGCCGACGAGGCTGCAAAGGTTGTGCGGCACAGCGCGGCGGGGCCGGGATACCGGTTCCTCGTGCTGTGCGCGCCGCGTATCGCGGCGGCGCTCGTTCCGGGCCAGTTCGTGCACGTGAAGGTGCCTGGGCTCGAGGCGAGCGCGCTGCGGCGCCCGTTTTCGGTGTTCGACGCCGACGCCGAAAGCGGCGAGGTCACAGTGATGTACAAGATCGTCGGTCGCGGCACGGAGGCGCTCGCGCGCGTGGCGGAGGGCGACGAGGTGCGTGTGATGGGCGCGCTTGGACGCGGCTTCCCGCTCACCTGCAAGGGCGCGCCTCTTCTCGTGGGAGGCGGCTACGGCGTGGCGCCGCTTCACTTCCTCGCGAAGCGCATGGTGCGCGACGCGCGCGAGGGCTGCGGACGTCCAGTGCTCTTCGTGGGCGGGCGAACGAAGGACGATCTTCTCGCAGTCGACCGTTTCGAGGCGCTTGGCGTGGAGGTGCGCACCGCCACGAACGACGGCAGCGCCGGCGTGAAGGGCTTCGTGACCGCGCCGCTTGACGAGACTCTCGCGGAGCTTAGGCAGTCCGGCGAGCGCTTCGAGCTCTTCACCTGCGGTCCCGACGGCCTGCTGAAGGCCGTTGCCGATCGCGCCCTGGCCGCAGGAATGCCGGGCTGGATCTCGATGGACCGCCACATGGTGTGCGGCGTTGGCGCGTGCTTCGCGTGCATACAGAAGATCCGCATGCCAAACGGCGACGTGTCCAACGCGCGCTGCTGCGTGAACGGGCCGGTATTCGCGGCGGCCGACATCGTCTGGGACGGCTAGGGAGGTGGCTGCGATGGAAGCTTCAGAAGTGGATTTGAAAGTGGATCTCGGCGGACTTGCGATGCGCACGCCCGTGGCCACTGCGAGCGGCACCTTTGGATACGGACTGGAATACGTGGGCGCGATCGACTACTTGCGCCTCGGCGCGGTCACCGCAAAGGGCGTGCGCCTTGGTCCGTGGCCAGGCAACCCGATGCCGCGCCACGTGGAGGTGCTGGGCGGGCTAGTGAACGCAATCGGGCTGCAGGGCCCGGGCGTGGACGCCTTTCTGGCTCACTATGTGACGCAATACGTGCGCACGGTGGGCTCTGCGTGCGGCGCGGAGAACGTGCCGCCGCTCATCGTCAACATCTGGGGCGGATCGATCGACGAGTACGCGGAGTTTGCGAAGCGTCTTGACGCTGCGGCCGCGGCGTCGCCGTCAAGCCCCGTAAAGGCCATTGAGATGAACGTGAGCTGCCCGAACGTGAAGTCCGGCGGGCACACCTTCGGGCAGGACCCCGCGGTGCTCGCGAAGGTCGTCGCCGCGGTGCGTGCGGCCACGCGCCTGCCGCTCGTCGTGAAGCTCGCCCCCAACGTGCCGGACGTCTCGCCGTACGTTGCCGCATGTGAGGAAAGCGGCGCCGACGCGCTCGCCCTCATCAATACGATTCCCGCGATGGTGATAGACGTGGAGACGCGCCGTCCGGTGCTGGGTAACGTTACTGGCGGCCTCTCCGGACGCTGCGTGCATCCCGTGGCAGTGAAGGCGGTGTGGGACGCCTACCGCGTCACGAAGCTTCCGATACTCGCGATGGGCGGCGTGTACGAGCCGCGCGACGCCGTGGAGCTGATGCTAGCTGGCGCAACGGCCGTCGCCGTCGGCACGGCCACTTTCTCGGATCCTACCACTGCGGAGCGCGTGGCGGACGGCATCGCCGCCTACTGCGCGCGTCATGGTTTCCAGTGCGTCCGCGACATAGTTGGGGCTGCCCATCCAAAGGAGAAGACGACATGAACGGAATTCTTGAGAAGACGGCCGAGGCGCTTCGCCGCCGCGGCTTCGACGTGGTGTGCTGCGCCACCGGCGCGGAGGCGCGCAAACGCGTGCTGAAGGTCGCCGAGACCGCCGATACGATCGGATGCGGCGGAAGCATGACGCTTAAGGAGATTGGCGCGATGGAGGCGCTGGCGCAGACGGGCAAGGCCCCGCAGAGGCGCAGCGACGTGGACCTCTTCCTCCTCAGCGCAAACGCGCTCACAGCGGACGGCAGGATCGTGAACATCGACGGCAACGGCAACCGCGTTGCGGCGTCGGTGGGAGGTCCGAAGAAGGTCATGTACGTGATCGGACGCAACAAGATCGTGGAGGGCGGCATCGACGACGCGATCGCGCGCATCAAGCGCTGCGCGTGCCCGCCGAACTGCCGCCGCCTCGGCAAGCAGACGCCGTGCGCGCTCACCGGCAGGTGCGCCGACTGCGACTCGCCGGACCGCATCTGCAAGGTGACGGTGGTCTTCGACCGCCGTCCCACCGGCATCGCGGCGGAGGTGGTACTTGTGGACGAAGATCTCGGCTTCTGAAGAACAGTAAAAGGAAGGGAACTGACAATGAACGTTTCACGCAGATTCTTCATCGGCGGCGCCTTCGGCGCTCTTGGCGCGTTGAGCGGCTGCCGCATCTTCACAGGCACATGCTGCGACGGCACGCCAAAGCTGCGCTTCGGCGTGGTGAGCGACGTGCATGTGCGCCTTTCAAACGACGGCAAGGGGCTATACGAGCCCAACGACTGCACCACGTTCATCCACACGCTCGAATGGTTCCGCGACCAGGGCGTTGACGCCGTGATGATCGCGGGCGACATAGCAGACCATGGCATGGTCGGAGAGATGGAGGCAGTGGCGAAGGCGTGGTTCTCGGTGTTCCCCAACGACTGCGCGCCCGACGGGCGCAAGGTCACGCGTCTCTTCGTGACCGGCAACCACGACTGGGAGGGCTTCAAGTACGGCAATTTCGCGGAGAAGGTGTTCCCCGACGCCGCAGTGCGCGCCACGAAGGTTCTGCGCAGCGACTACAAGGGCAATTGGGAGCGCATCTGGCACGAGCCGTTCGAGCCGGTGTGGCTGAAGACCGTGAACGGCTACTCCTTCGTGGGCGGGCACTGGACGGCGGACCACTGCCGCGGCAAGGACGAGATCGGCATCTCTGGCGTGGAGGAGTTCTTTGCGGCGAACGGCGGCAAGATTGATCCGTCTCAGCCCTTCTTCTACGTGCAGCATCCTCATCCGAGCGGCACGTGCTATGGCCCGGAGGCCTGGGGACGCGACGATGGCCGCGTGATGCGCTCGCTCGCCAAGCGTCCGAACGCAATCGCCTTCTCCGGCCACTCGCACTATACGCTCACTGACGAGCGCAGCGTATGGCAGGGCGCGTTCACTTCGATCGGCACGGCGTCGCTTCGCTACACGAGCCGGTTCGCGGTTGGGAAGGGGCCGTACGCCAACGTCGGCAAGGGGGCGCTCATGCCGGCGCAGAAGACGTTCGACAACCGCCAGGGAATGCTCGTGAGCGTGTTCAGCGACCATGTGCAGATCGTGCGCCGCGACTTCTCCCGCGATGCGTCGCTGGGCGGCGACTGGGTGCTGCCCCTGCCGACGGCGGAGAGCCGTCCGTTCGAATTCAAGAAGCGTTCGGCGGCGTTGGGCGCGCCGGCGTTCCCCGCGGACGCGAAGGCCGTTGCCTCGGTCAAGGCCGCGACGCTCGTCAAGGGCGTTCCGTCGGCCAAGGTCGGGCAGCTCGGCGTGCTGCAGATCGAGTTCCCGGCGGCGCTAGCCGCGAAGGCGCGCGTGTACGAGTACGAGATCGCGCTCAAGGGCGCTGCCGAAGGCGCGGTTCTCTCGCGCGTTGTCGCGCCGGGCTACCACCGCTCGCGAAATGATCCCGATGCTGTCGCGCCGGTGGAGTGCCTGCTGCCGCGCACCGTGCTGGCGGGGGATGCGAAGGAAGCAGCCTTCCTGGTGACGCCCGTTTCGAGCTACGGCATGAAGGGCAAGGCGCTCGAGACAAACGTCATCAAGGTGTAGCGGCAGTTTGTTTCCATGATATTGTGTCGATGGTGATGATTTTAGGCTGTTGTCATCTAAGCCAATAGGCAAGGAAGGAGCGAAAGACAATGAAGATCACGTTCTACGGCGCTGCGCAGACGACCACCGGTTCCATGCATCTCGTGGAGGCCAACGGCAAGCGCATTCTTCTAGACTGCGGCCTCTACCAGGGCCACCGCAAGGAGGCGTTCGAGAAGAACCGCAACATGCCGGTGGATCCCGCGAAGATCGACGCGGTGATTCTCTCGCATGCGCACATCGACCACTCCGGGAACCTGCCGCAGCTGGTGCGCCACGGCTTCAACGGAAAGGTGTTCGCAAGGCAGTCAACGGCAGATCTCTGCTCTGTGCTGCTGAAGGACTCATGCTTCCTCCAGAGGCGCGACCTCGAATACGTGAACAAGAAGCGCCGCGCGCAGGGCAAGCACCTCTTCGAGCCGCTCTACGAGGAGGAGGATGTGGACGCCCTCATGACGCACATGGTGCCGATCCACATGCGCGAGCCGCGCGAGATATTCAAGGGCATCACGCTCACATTCTACAACGCCGGCCACATCCTCGGCTCGGCCCTGGTGCAGCTCGACATAGACGGCGGCACGGGCCACAGCCATCGTCTGCTCTTCAGCGGCGACCTCGGCCAGCCCAACCAGCCCATCATCAACCACTACGAGTACCCGCAGGGCGCGGACATCCTGCTCATCGAGTCCACATACGCCGACCGCCTCCATCCATCCGAGGAGGACGTCGAGGGCCGCCTGAAGGCGTTCTTCGACCAGATCGTGCGCCAGAAGTCGAAGTTGCTCATTCCCGCATTCTCTGTGGGCCGCACGCAGCAGATTCTCTACTACCTCAACCGTCTGCTCGCCGCGAAGCGCATCTATCCGATTCCGGTGTACATCGACTCGCCTCTCTCGCAGAAGGCCACGCGCATCTACGAGAAGCACACCGGATGCTACAACCCCGAGGCGCGTCGTCTGCTGGAGCAGGGGATGAATCCGCTGGACTTCCCCGGGCTCAAGTTCGTGGAGACGCCTGAGCAGTCGATGGCCCTAAATGACCTACGCGGGCCGATGATCATAATCGCCGCAAGCGGAATGTGCGAAGGCGGACGCGTGCTGCATCACCTCAAGCAGGTGGCGCCCGATCCGCGCAACATCGTGCTGATCGTCGGCTTCCAGGCGGAGAACACTCTCGGGCGAAGGATCGTCGAGGCGGAGTACGGCGACATGATAAAGATCCTCGGCGAGGAGGTGGCGCTCAAGGCGAGCGTGCACACGATCAACGCGCTCTCCGCGCATGCCGACAAGAACGGGCTTATGGACTGGTTCGACGGAGTCAAGTCGAACGTGAAGCGCGCGTTCGCCGTTCACGGCGAGCCGGAGAAGGTGTCCGCGATGGCGGCGCTCCTGAAGGAGCATGGATGCCCGTCCGCCGTGGCGCCTGTGCCGGGGCAGAGCTTCGTGTTCGACTGAGGCTGCGGAGCGGGGGCGATGAAGATTCTCCTTCTGGCCGGCGAGGAGTCCGGCGTGATCTACGCGGAGCGCCTGAAGGAATCCCTGAAGGCGCAGGCCGGGCAGGAGATCGAGTTCGCCGGATACGACACCGAGGGGTTCCGCACGGGAGACCTTGCGGTGATGGGGTTCTGGCCAGTTCTGAAGAGACTGCCGTACTTCCTGCGGGTGGCGCGCACGATGAAGGGCGTGATCGAGCGGTGGCGTCCGGACGTGGTGGTGACGATCGACTATCCCGGGCTGAATCTGAAGCTCGCGGCCTTTGCGAAGGCGCGCGGCATTCCCGCGGTGCACATCGTGTGCCCGCAGGTGTGGGCGTGGCACCAGAGCCGCATTCCGCGCATAGCGGCGTCCCTCACGAAGCTGCTGTGCTTCTTCCCGTTCGAGCCGGCGCTCTTCGAGGGGACGGGGCTTGACGCGAAGTTCATCGGCCATCCGATGGCAGACGTCTTTGCCGCCGAGGCGAAGAACTCTCGTACGACTGAAGGAACGCCGCAGCGTACGCTCGCCGTTCTGCCAGGCTCGCGCATCGGCGAAATACGCCGCCATCTGCCGCGTCTTCTCAAGGCGCTCGCGATTCTGCGCGCGAAGGGCGCGGCGGAAGGGCTTGGCGTGGTGATTCCGGCGGCAAACGAAAGGGCGGATGCGGAGATACGAAGAATTCTTGGCGCGGCTGGCGAAGAATGCGAGGTGACGCGCGGCGGCGCGCGGGATCTTCTGCGACGCGCCACGTGCGCCGTGGTGGCCAGCGGAACGGCCACTCTTGAGGCCGCGCTTGCGCGCTGCCCAACGGTGCTGGTGTACGCGGTGTCGCCGCTTCTCGCGTGGTTTGCGCGGCGCGTGATAACGGGCGTGCGCCACATAGGGCTTGCGAACGTCATCTGGGAGAAGAGCGGCGGAGAGGGCGAGGCGCCGATGCCCGAGCTGCTGCAGGAGGATTTCACGCCTGAGGCGGTGGCGGAGCGGCTGGAGCAATGGCTGGGAAGCGAAGATGCTCGCGCGGCGGCGCGGCGGCGGCTTGACGGCGCAATGGCGCTTCTGCAGTCGGACGGCGATGCGCTGGGCCTGGCCGCACGGGAGATTCTGCGTGCCCGGGAGCTAGTGCCGTAAGGTGGGGTGCCATTCAGTTTGCGGCGGCCTGGCGGAATTCGACGCGCCTCAGGAAGCGTATCTGCAGATACGTGAATCCTATCAGCGCCACTCCGAGGAACCATGCCATCGTGGTGGCGGTGGAGAAGCGCAGGTTGTTGTAAGCCTCTTTCCAGATGGCTAGCGACAGCACGTTCGTGGCGTCGCCGGGTCCGCCGAAGGTGAGAAGGAAGATAGATCCCATTCCCTGGAATGCGGCGATGAAGGCGCCAACGAAGTTGATCACCATGAGCGGCGCGAGCTGCGGCAGCGTGACGTGGCGGAAGCGTCCGAATATGCCCGCGCCGTCGATGGCCGCGGCCTCGTAGTAGTCCGGCGGGAGGCTGTGGAGCGCGGCCACGTAGATGAGCGACGCCATGCCCGCTCCTGCCCACACGCCCGGAAGAATGCAGCACGTCATCGCCCATGCGGGATCCTGCAGCCATGCGTGGCGCGCGATTCCGAGATGCGCGAGCGCCTGGTTGAGGAGCCCGTTCTCCGTGGGATCGAACATCATCTTCCACATGAGCGTCACCACGAGGGCGCTTGTGAGATGCGGCAGAAAATAAACGGTGCGGAAGAACACCTTGCCGCGCGGGATCTCGCTCAGGAGAAGGGCGAGGAGAATGGGCGTAGTGAAACCGAGGACGAGCGTTATGCCCACATACTCGAGCGTGCGCGCCCATGCCTTCCAGAATCCCGGCGACGTGGCGACGCGGATGAAGTTGTCGAGCCCCTCCCACGACGCCGAGCCCACGATGCGGTAGTCCTGAAAAGCCATCATCGCGCCGCGTATGAGCGGCCAGTAGCTCCACAGCACAATAGAGATGATCGCGGGCGCGAGGAAGAGCCATGGGGATAGGTTGCAAGTTTCTGGTTTCGAGTTTTGAGTTTCGGGCCTTTGGTTCCGAGTTGGGGATTTAGAATTGCGAATGGCGAGCCATAGGCATACGAGAATTGTCATGGAGGCAATGCCCAAGACAACTCGGGCGAGAGGGCGCTTTGCGTCGATGTCGCGCTTGTCGGCCTGGAACATCAGGCCGCGGTTGGCGTCCTCGGTGATCGACTTGAGCGCGTCGGCGCAGTTGAGGTCCCTGCCGGCGTCGCTCAGCAGAATTCCGAGAAACCTTCGGCTCACGAGATCGCTTGCGGCCTGCCAGAAGCCCATGTACGGCTCGGTGACTGCCTTGATGCGTCCTGCCGCGAGGTCGGCGTACATCTGGCGGATGCCGGGCGGAACTTCGGCTAGATGTTCTTTGAAGCCGAGGCGCTCGAGGTCCGCGGGCAGGCACCAGCGGGCGCGTCCCTCGGCCACGTTCTTGCGCACGGTCTCGTCATATACGGCCTTCGAGGCGAGTTCGTTCACGCAGGCCCATACGGCGTCGCGTTCGGCCTTGGGACGGCGCGCCACGCCTTCGGTCATGGCGTAGAAGTGCTTGTGCGCCTGAAGGACGGGCAGGCACTTCTCGTCGGCCGCCGGGAATGGCATGAGGCCGATCTGGTCGGCGGGGAAGTTGAGGTTCTCGGTGAGGTATGCAACGAGGTCCTCGCCGCCGAACACGCACGCGATCTCGCCCTGCACGAAGAGGTCCGCAACTTCGTTCGAGAGCGAGAGCTCCGGCAGTGTGCGCACCACGCCGCGCGCGATGAGGCCCTTGAGGAACTCGGCCGCGCGCAGGCATTCGGGCGAGTCGAAGCACGCCTCCCACTTCTCGCCGCTGCGGCGGATCACGTCGCCTCCTGCCGCGCCCACCCAGGGGAGGAAGCCCCACGGACGGTTCTCGATGCCGAGCGCGCGCTGCCCGCGCTGCACGGTTGCGCCGGGTATCACCTTGTCGCGGTATGTGAGGCGATCGCACCATGCGGCGAATTCGTTCCATGTGCGCGGCGGCGATTCGGGGTCGAGGCCCGCCGCCTTGACTAGGTCCTTGCGGTAGATGAGGCCGTAGTACGCGAAGCCCGGCGTGGGCACGGCATAGACCTTGCCGTCCTTGGTGGCGACGTCGCGCCAGAAAGGGGGCACGTCCTTCCAGCCGGGCCATCTTGCCTCGGCGTCTGATAGTATGCCGTCGCCGTCGGCGTCTTCGCCTAGCCATTCGTTGAGGGGATGGCAGAAACCTTCGTCGATGTCGTGGCGCAGAATGTGGAACCATGCCTTGTATACGTCGGGGGCCGTGTTGCCGGCAAGGGCGAGCATGAAGGTGGCGCGTCCGCCAGCGCCTGGCAGGGTGAGGCCGCCCCACTGCAGCGGACGTATCTCTGGATGCTCGGCCGTGAAGCGCAGTATCTGCTTCGTCGACGGGTCTTCCGGATGGTCGGGACGATAGCACATCAAGAACGTGACATCCACCGGCTTCGCCGCCAGCGCCGCCGCAGCGCACGCGCATGCGAACATCGTTACAGCGATGCCCATTGCCAGTCTGCTAAATCTTCTTCCTATTTTTACCGCCATGAAAAAAGTATATCACAATCGTGACGGATTAACGATTCATATTTCGCCCCCACGATGCAGGGCGACTACTGGGCGGGCGTTTCATGTGGCGGTCGCGCGAGGGGGAAGCGCACTGTTGCCGTGAGAGGTCTGGAATTTGCGGGTCCGAATCGGGGAAGCGGCACTCTTGCCGCTTCTGCATTGGCACGTCATTGTGAAGCGACAGGAGTGTCGCTTCCCCGAAAAGGGAGAGCCGAGGCTGATTTGTCTGACGTGACTAACGGGACATGCGGGACGAATGGGACAGTGAATGAGCCGCAACTGCATTTGCCCCACATTGCCATAGCCGCTCTACTCAAACCCCGAAACCAGAAACTTCGAAACTTTCTTGATCCCTCGACGGGCGGTTTTTTGCTATACTATTCGCGTTCCGCCGATGGCGGAGCTTTGGCGCAGCGGGGAGAAATCCAATGCACCGAGAATCGATTTAGCATCAACGCTAACAAGTCGTTCCTCTGGAAATACGACCAATCTTTTCAAAGGTTGAACGACATGTAAGTGATGATGCGCCCGATCGGGCGCATTGTCTCTTCGTGTATTCAACCCAAGCCTTTGGTCGGGCTTCCAGAGGAGTGCATGGAAAGACGTGCGCTCTTTTTTATGCACGCGAGACTGTCTCAACGACAACACGAGCGCGAAGCATAAATGAACGCAGCATGGCCAATACAAATCTATCGGCGGCGAAGAAGGCGAAAAAGGACGAGTTCTACACGCAACTCGCCGACATCAACGCCGAGCTCAGGCACTATATGCATCACTTTGAGGGGAAGGTCGTGTTCTGCAACTGCGACGACCCGTACGAATCCAATTTCTTCAAGTATTTCGCCGCAAACTTCAACGCGCTCAAGCTCAAGAGGCTCATTGCCACATGCTACGCTGGTTCGCCAGTCGCGGGGCATCAGTTGGAGCTGGACTTGTTCGGTGATGACGGCGGCGGGGCGGGAGCGCCGCGCGCGCCGAGTGTTTCTTCGCGCATCCCCCACAAGATTGTCATCAACGAGGTGAAGGACGTGAACGGCGACGGGCGTATCGACCTCGCCGACGTCGAATGGCTCATCAAGAACGACAAGAACGTGTTGACGCGTCTTGAAGGTGACGGCGATTTCCGTTCGCCTGAGTGCAGACGCTCTTCCCAAAATACCGCAAGGAGATGAAGGGTCTCGACTGGGGCGGGATGTTCCGTCTCTACGGAAAGGGTAAATACGATCCTGCTGCGATGGAGAGGGACGTGCAGCGGCTTATGGCCGACGACGATGTGACGAGAAAAGGCGGCATCTACGAGTATCTTCTCTCCGGCGGAGAGCGGGAGAGCGCGCTTTCAATCCGCAAGTTCACGGACTCGCAGAAGCGCGCCGCATACGAGCGTCAGGGCGGCAGATGCGCCGATTGCGGAAAGTTCTGCGACTTCGAGGAGATGCACGGCGACCACAAGACGCCCTGGTCGAAGGGCGGCCACACCATTCCCGAGAATCTCCAGATGTTGTGCCGCACGTGCAACCTCAAGAAGGGCGATCTTTGACAAATAATTCACACGAAGAACAGATGAAATGCTATAATAACCTTATGCCCATCAGAGGACACATCGCGATCTTGCTCACGGCAGTCGCCTTTGCCGCGTTCGCGCGTAAGGCGGCTGCTGCGCCGTTGCCGCAGCCCGGTTTTGCAGATGCCGGCGCATGCACGAACATCGCATTGAATGTGCTGTCGGCGTCGGGCACGCTTTCGTTTTCGCTGAGTTTCGTGCCGTGCGCGTCGAACAACGTGGAGGTTGCATTCGGCGTCGATCTCGACGGAAACGGCGTTCTCTCGCCGGACGAAC
>JAFXIL010000202.1 GCA_017563185.1 Kiritimatiellia bacterium
CATTGGCCAGGCCGCGTCGATGGGTGCCGTGCTGCTCACTGCCGGCGCAAAGGGCCGCCGCTTCGCTCTGCCCAACGCCCGCATCATGATCCATCAGCCGTGGGGCGGCGCCGAGGGCAAGGCCAGCGACATCGAGATCACCTGCCAGGAGATTCTGCGCCTCAAGCAGAAGCTCAACGAGATTCTCGCCTCCCATTCCGGCCAGACGCTGGAGAACGTTGTGCGCGACACCGACCGCGACCACTTCATGAGCGCGGAAGAGGCCTGCTCGTGGGGCCTTATCGACAAGGTGCTCGTTCCCAAGAAGGCCTGATAGACATGGCGCGAAAGAGCTCAAAGATCCCTCCGGACAACATAGTATGTTCGTTCTGCGGGCGCAGCCTCGCCGACGGCATCCTGGTGATTCCGTCCGAGAGGGCCAACATCTGCGAAGACTGCGTGCGCTCCGCCGGCGCGATCATCGACGAGATGAACGAGAAGATGGGCGTGGCCGCGCCGAGCGCCGTGCGCAAACCCGCGCCCGCTCCCGCGCCGAAGCTCGGTCCCGTGCCAGCGCCCCGCGAGATCAAGGCGTTTCTCGACAAGTATGTGATCGGCCACGACGAGACGAAGAAAATCCTCTCCGTTGCCGTGCACAACCACTACCGCCGCCTCGAGACGCAGGAGACCGCCAAGGCCAAGGGTGCGAAGGCAGAGAACTCCGAGTTCGCCGACGTGGAGATCGAGAAGGCCAACATCCTGCTGCTCGGCCCCACCGGATGCGGCAAGACGCTCTTCGCGCGCACGCTCGCGAAGCTTCTGAAGGTGCCGTTCGCCATCGGCGACGCCACCACGCTCACCGAGGCCGGCTATGTGGGCGAGGACGTGGAGAACGTCGTGCGCTACCTTTGGCAGAACGCCGACGGCAACGTGGAGCTCGCCAAGCGAGGAATTATCTACATCGACGAGATCGACAAGATCGCCTCGAAGACCGAGAACGTCTCCATCACGCGCGACGTCTCCGGCGAGGGCGTGCAGCAGGCGCTCCTCAAGATACTCGAGGGAACGGTGTGCAGATTCCCCCCGAAGGGCGGGCGCAAGCACCCAGACCAGGAGTACATCGAGGTGGACACCTCGAACATACTCTTCATCTGCGGCGGTGCGTTCGTGGGCCTTGAGAAGATCATTGCCGAACGCACCGGAAAGTCGGTGATCGGCTTCGACATGAACGGCAAGGAATCCGCGCCTGGCCAGTCCGCCGCGCATCACGCGCTCGACGTGCACCCCGAGGACCTCATAAAATTCGGCCTCATCCCCGAGTTCACCGGGCGTCTTCCCGTGATCACTGCCATGACCGAGCTCACCGAAGACGACCTAGTGCGCGTGTTGACCGAGCCGAAGAACTGCCTCGTGAAGCAGTACCGCAAGCTGCTCTCCCTCGACAACGTGGACCTCTCCTTCGAGCCGGACGCCCTGCGCGCGCTTGCCCGCAATGCGCTCGCCCGCAAGACCGGCGCCCGCGGCCTGCGCGCCGCGATGGAGAAGATTATGACGAACATCATGTTTGAGGCGGCCGACGGCTCCGCCCCGAAGAAGGTCGTCGTCACCGCCGCCCTCGTTGAGGAGGGGCTTAAATGACGCTTACACTTTTGCGAGCCAAGCTTCACCGCATCCGCGTCACAGAGGCCTGCCTCGACTACATGGGCTCGCTCACGGTCGATCAGGATCTCATGGACGCTGCCGGTCTCTACGAGCACGAGAAGATACTCTGCGCCGACGTGGAGAACGGCAACCGCTTCGAGACCTACGTAATCGCCGGCCGGCGCGGCTCAGGCGTGTGCTGCCTCAACGGTGCCGCCGCGCACATGGGAAAGACGGGCGACCATCTGATCGTGATGGCGTTCGGCCAGTTCACGCCCGAGGAGGCGCGCGCCCACCAGCCGCGCATCGTTTTCATCGACGAGGCGTTCAACCGCGCAGCCACGCGCTGAACGTGGCGCGCTATTCGCCGGCCATGACGGCGTGGATGTCGTCTTCGCCGCACAGCGCCATCACAAGCCTGTCGATTCCCATCGCGACGCCGGCTGCCGACTTCACGAGCGGCAGCGTCTCGAGGAACTCCTCGTCGATCGGATAGTCGCTTTCGCCAAGAAGCCGCCTCTCCTCGCGCGCCGCGAAGAAGCGCCGCCGCTGCTCGTCGCCGTCGCACAGTTCGGTGAAACAGTTGGCGAGCTCGAGGCCATTGTAGTACAGCTCCCAGCGCTCGGCCACATCGCCGTGGATTCTCGCGAGCGATGCGGCTTCGCACGGGTAGTCCGTGAAAAACACGAATCCCGGGGGAAGGTTCGGCTCGATCTTCGTCGCCATGTCGTAGTCGAAGTGGTCCTGGTTCCATTCCAGAAACGGATCCCACCCGGCGTGTTTCACATACATCTCGCGCACGGAGACGGTGATGGCGGGGGCTTGCTGCCCGCGTGCCCGCAGTTGCGCGGGCAGCGCGGCACTAACGTCCTGGCCAAAAGGCAGAAGATGGCCGAGAAGCTCCTTCGTGTCCTCTTCGATGTTGTGGTAGGTGGCGTTGAGGCGGTACCATTCGAGCATGGTGAACTCGGGGTTGTGGCGCGAGCCCTGCTCGCCGTCGCGGAAACAGGGTCCGATCTGGTATATCTTGTCCATGCCGGCTGCGAGAAGCTTCTTCATCTGCAGTTCGGGCGAGGCGCGGAGGAACTTCATTCCGCACGGAGGGCAGTCGATGTGCGGCTCTGGAGCGGGCGCGGCGATCATGACTGGCGTCGTGACCTCCACGAACCCGCGCTCGTCGAAGAACCTGCGCATGGCGCGAACGATCTCCGCCCGCCTGCGCATTGCGCTGACGAATCCGCCCTCCATCACACCTCGATCTTGATGATCTTGCGGATGATGAGCCAGCCGGCGAGGACGAGCGCAAGAGTCACGCCCACGCAGGCCATGCCCTTGAGGGACATGAGAAAGGGCTTCATCACGTCCGGCTTGAGCACGGTCATCGCGATGCCGAGAACGATCGGCATGCACGATACGATCATGCCCTGCAGGCGGCCCTGCGCGGTGAGGGTGCGCACGCGGCGCTCGATGCGCATGCGGCCGCGGATCGTCTCGGAGATGCGGTCGAATATCTCAGTGAGGTTGCCGCCCGTTTTGCGGGCGATGTCGATCGAGGTGCACACAAGCGTCAGGTCGTCGGAGGCTACGCGGCGGTCGAGAGAGGCGAGGGCGTCTTCGAAGCTGAGGCCCACGCGCATCTGCTGCAGCAGCACGCTGAACTCCTGCGATATCGGCTTCTCCCCGTTCTCCACCACGCTCTCGAACGCCTGGTTGATGGAGAAGCCGGCGCGAAGGGCGTTGGACATCGTGCCCAGTGCCTCGACGAGCTGTTCGTTGAACTTCGTGCGGCGCCTGTCGCGCAGGATGCGCACGTAGCGCCCCGGCAGCGTGAACACAAACGCGCCCGCCCCAAGGCCGAGCGCGATGCCCGCTATCGTAGAGGCCGCGCTCGTGAAGCTGAAGAGCGGTATGAAGAAGAGGAAGAAGGCGGTGAGGGCCGCGATGCGCCCGAGGTTCGCGATCTTCGCGGGCGAAACGAACATGAACACGTCTTCGAACTGACGGCTCGTCTCCCTGCCCATCTCCGTGGCATAGTTTTCGGCGCCCTCGTTGAGGGCCGAGACGAAGAGAAGGGCGAACGAAAAGAAGGCTGTCGCGACGGCGGCGATCGCGCCCCAGTAGAAGATGGCCTCGCGTGTCAAGTTCATCTGGCTTCCTTATTCGCCGATCTTCTCCAGGCGCACTTCGACCTGGCGGTTCGGGTCGAAGATCGCCGTGTCGAGATGAAGGCCGCGGCTCTTGAGGTGTTCGTAGAAGGTGGGGATGGCGCCGGTGGGGCGGAAGTATCCTGCCACCTTGCCGTGGGCGTCGACGCCTGTCTGGCGGAACTGGAAGATGTCCTGCATCACGATCTGCTGGCCTTCCATGCCCGTGACCTCGGAGATGGCCACCACCTTGCGCGAACCGTCGGAGAGGCGCGACTCGTGGATGATGATGTCCACGGCCGAGGCGATCTGCTCGCGGATGGCGCGCGAGGGCAGCTCCATGCCGCTCATCAGCACCATCGTCTCGAGACGGGATATCACGTCGCGCGGGGAGTTGGCGTGCACAGTGGTGAGCGAGCCGTCGTGGCCGGTGTTCATGGCCTGGAGCATGTCGAGGGCTTCGCCGCCGCGGCATTCGCCCACGATGATGCGGTCGGGACGCATTCGCAGGCAGTTCTTCACGAGGTCGCGGATCGTCACCGCTCCGCGTCCTTCAATGTTCGGCGGACGCGCCTCGAGGCGCACCACATGCGGCTGCACGAGCTTCAGTTCGGCTGCGTCTTCCACCGTCACGATGCGTTCGCTCGACGGGATGAACCCGGATAGGAGGTTGAGAAGGATGGTCTTGCCGGATCCCGTTCCGCCCGCGACGATGATGTTCTTGCGCATGATCACGCACGCCTTCATGAACTCGGCGGCGTTGTACGTCCACGTGCCGAAGTTCACGAAGTCCTCGACCGTGAGCGTTCTCTTTGCGAACTTCCGGATGGTGATGGTGGGGCCCGAGAGGGCGAGAGGGGGGATGATGGCGTTCACGCGCGAACCGTCGGCGAGGCGGGCGTCCACGTACGGCTGCGACTCGTCGATGCGGCGGCCGATGGGCGATACGATGCGCTCGATCACGGCCATCACGCTCGCGTCGTCGAGGAACTGGAGGTCGGTGAGCTGCAGCTTGCCGCGGCGCTCCACGTAAACGCGTTGGGGGCCGTTCACCATGATTTCCGTCACGGAGTCGTCGGCAAGGAGGTCTTCGAGCGGCCCGAGGCGCATGGCCTCGTTGAACACTTCGCGCTCGAGGCGGTCTGCGTCGATGCCGGCTGGGAGCTTGCCGTTCGAGCGCACCTGCTCCACAATCTCGTGGATCTTCGCGGTGGCCTGGCGTTCGAGTCCGGCGCGGTCCACGCCCGCCACCGTGAGGCGCTTCAGGTCTAGGCGGTCAATGAGCTCCTTCTGAATCTGCTCCTTCACCTGGCGGCGCACCTCGGCCATTGGATCGGGGCGAGGCTCGTCCTCCTCTGCGGGTTCGGCCTTCTGCTCGGCCTGCTGGGCGGGCGGCTCCTCGGCGGTGGCTTCTTCGGCCTGCTGCATCTCGGCCACCTCTTCGTCCGAGACAGGGAACACGCGCAGCACGGTGTCGCCCAGCTGCACCACGGCTTCCGGGGAGAGCTCCACAATGTCGCCGATCTGAGAGCCGTTCACGAACGTGCCGTTCACGCTGTGCATGTCCTGTATCGTCGCGGTTGCGTCGCTCAGCAGCAGCAGGGCGTGGCGCTCGGAGACGCCTGGGTCGTTCAGGCTTATGTGGCATGACGGGCCGCGGCCTATGATGTACGAGCCGTCGTTGAAGAGATAGCGGTTTGCAGTGCCCTCGCCGGGCTGCACGATGTCGAGTGCGAAAGCCATATTACCGCGCCCCTCCGATGTCCATTTGGCGTTTCATGTTGAGCTCTTCGATCTCGCTGCGGATCTTTTCGAAATCGACCTGCGGCAGCTCCTTTTCAAAGGAGGTGTCGTTCCTGTTTCTGAGCGTGAGGGCGAGGCGGCCCTTGATCTGCTCGCAGAAGACGAGCATCTCGGCCTCGCGCGGCGTCACCTCGAGCGTGACCGTGGAGTAGTTGGATCCGCCGAAGTTGAAGGCCGACGACGTCTTCGCCGTGTCCTTGCCCGTGGCGAGCACCAGCACGTTCTGGAGAATTGTGCACGTCACGAGCTCCTGCGCCTGCTTGTCGCCGTCTCCCGGCTTGGGGAACGAGAAGGTGCCTATCACGTCCACGTGGTCGTTGGGCTTCACCATTCCGCTCACCGCCGCGGCGCCGGTCGCGTTGATCGACACGGCCCTCATCTTCTTGCGTATGTCGGTCGCGAGTCCGCTCCCCGTGGGGTTGCCGCCTTCGATGTCGCTCCAGAACACGAGCTCGCCCGTGCGGTGGCCGCTTATGATCTTGCGGCCGATGATCTCGCTGGAATGCTCCTCCTTGAGCGCCTGGCCGCGCAGGCCGCTTTCCGGCACCACGCGCGTTCCGAGGTGCTTGCCTTCGAGGGCGGTTCCGCCCGGCACGTCTTCCGCATAGCACAGCACCTTCATGGTGCCGTGGCGTTCGCGGAACTCGCGCTTCATTCGCTCTAGTTCGGCGTCCTTCGACGCAAGGTATGTGCGTGTGAGCACGGCTGCCAGGAGGCCGGCCGCGATTGCCGTTATTAGCACGATCTTCTGTTTCATCTTCCTGATGGACTCCTTTGAAATCGGGTTACTTTCTGCGCAGTTCCGTGATGCGCACCCTGTCGGGCAGGTCTTCGGCGAGAAGGGCGGCCGTGCGGCGGCCGCGCGAGAAGAGCTTGAATGTGGGCGTGGAGACGGGCAGCTCGTCCCATCCGTCGTTCTTGTATTCCGCGGCGGCTTTCTCCGCGGCCGTTTCCGCGGTACCGTGCTCGAAGCGCACGGCCACCTCGTAGTCACCTCCGACTACGGAGTGGTATTCCGCGTTGAGCGGCAACGAGCGCGTGGTGAAGATCCATCCGCCTGCGAGGGCGGCGAGAATGGCAATGACGGCCGGGATGATGATGTGGCGTTTCACAATAGGCCCTCCTCGTCGGTGATGGCGGTTGCGGGGTTGAAGTCAGGCAGGCCCATTGCCGGCAGATAGGCCTCTTCGCCCATCTTCAGCTCGCTCTTGCCGCCTTCGCCGAACATGTAGGTGGCGGCAAGCTCGTCGAGGTCCACGGTGAAGTCGAGGCGCTCGCGCACGAGGTCCACGGCCGGAACCGCCCTGAGGGCGAGAGGCAGGTTGTCCAGCGTCCGCTCGGGCAGGCTCCCCTCCGAGACGCCCGCGCCAGACTGCGCGTTGCGGCCTGCCATCGCGCGCGTGAGGCTCTGCACGCGCGTCGATTCGGGGATGATCTTCGCGAACGTGAAGAGCGCGCTCAGCAGAAGCGCGAAGGCGAACGCGCCCACGGCGAACTCGATTCCGGCCTGGCCCGACTTCGATCTACCGCGCATGGCGTGTTCCTCCTGTTGGGGCTGGGCCGCCGCCTGTGTGGACGATGCACTGGTCGCTGTTTCTCGTGAGCCATGCCACGCCCTTGAGGCGGAACGCGTCCCTGTTCCACTTGTTCTCCAGAATTGAGCAGTACCTGCAGCCGCTCACGGCCTTGCCCTCGGCGCACATCTGGATGTGGTCGCGCGTGTGGACCACCCAGTCGTCCTCGGCCATGTTCTGGCGCTCCTCAGATGCGCCGGCGAGCATTATGAGGCGCACCGCGGTGAATGCGGGGGTGACGAGGGGGAGTTCGCCGTCGAGGGTGACTGTGCGGCCGTCGATCTCGCCGAAGGGCTTTGCGGCGGCGGTCCAGATGTTCTGGCGTGCGGCGGTGCCGGGGGTGACAGGCGTGAGAGTGGCCACTACGCGCGTCACGGCTGAGCATCCGAACACGTCGTAGCGCGGCTGCACGTCGCTGCGCAGGGGAAGCTGGTCGGGGCCGGCCCGGTGCATCTCGGTCCACTGCCGCCAGTCGCCGCCGTACACGTACCATGCGTAGTCGGTGAAGTTCGTCAGCACGCCGGAGCGGTCGAAAGCGTATTCGTTCACGTTCTCGCATCCGGCGCGCCTGGCGAGGTCGATCGCGTTGCGGCGTATCCGCTGGCCGTTCTGGTCGGGGTCCACGTCGCGCAGGGGGCCTGCGAAGCGGCTGACGGCCACGGGGTAGAACTCGGGGTTCGTGGGCGAAGGCGTGGCGCCGGCCGGCACGTCGCCCCAGCCGTTGAAGTTCTTGAGGAGGTCGTACATGTTGCCGCGCAGGAAGAACCAGCACCAGTCCTCGCCGTCCACCGCCTGGTAGAAGGCGCGGTTGAAGAGCGGGTGCGAGCCGTTGGCGCTGTAGTTGAAGAACTGCGCGTTGTCGCATCCGGCGTACACGCCCTCGGCGATCGCGCCCTTGAGCATGAGGGCGTAGTCTTCGCTCTTCGTGGGCCAGGTGGCGGTGCCTGGCACGAAGCGGGCGGCGCCGGCGATCGAGTCGTTCACGAGGCCGGTCATGCCCTTGTCCACCTCAATGCCGTTCTTCGCGGCGATGCACTGCGAGGCGTAGAGCCCCGCGCAGGGGCCAGCGAAGACGAGGCGTTCCTGCAGGTGCTGCACGCCGGCGACGAGGTTGGATATCTGCGAGGGGGTTTCGCAGTACTTGCAGGCGATGTCTATCTGCGCGAGGTTGAGCGCGCCGACGGCGTTGAGCGTGATGCCCTGCCAGCGCGCAGCCGCGAGGGCTGCGGCGTCGCCGGCGTTCTGCAGGCGGCCTTTGCCGCGAATGGCCATGAAGACGTCGGCGTTCACGAGCATGAGCAGCAGAAGGCCGAGCATCATGAACACGAGCACCAGAACGATCTGGCCGCGTCTATGGCGTGGAGTGGTCATTGCAGGTAGAAGGGGTAGTGGCCCTCGATGCGGGCCTCGCCGGTGAGGGTGTATTCCTGGCGGTCGGCGGCGTCGACCGTCTCGTCGTCGGCGCCGCTGCCGTAGAGGGGGCGGCGCTGCCACACGCGCATGACGAGTTCGTTCACGTCGCCGCCCGGCTCGCTGCACTGCCAGCCGAGATGCGCGCCGTCCCAGTATTTGAAGTCGAGTATTCCGCGCGTCTCGGCCTCGCTTTCGGCCTGCAGGTACGAGCCCATGCGGCTCACGAGCGTGCCGGTGGAGAGGCCGTTGCCCTCGTCGTCCTTCGTCTCGCACGCGCCGGCGGTGGACATCGTGGCTATGCGCACGGTCTTCGTGATCATGAAGTCGTTGAACCCCACGGTGCGCGCGCGCGCGGCGCGCGCCGCCGCGTAGTCCAGCACAGTGTGGCGCGTCAGGAGGCCCGTGTACTCGTACACCCAGAAGAAAACGATGCACAGAAAGAACAGCACGACGACCGTCTCGATCATCGACTGTCCTTCCCTTCCGCTGCCTTTCCTCTGGCGCGTCACGGGCCTAGCCTCCCGCATGGGGCGATCAGTTCTCGCCGAGGCGCTTGATCGTGTTCTCGTCGAGCTCCTCCACGGCCTGCTTGGCCTTGGAGCCCTCTTCCTCGGAGATCGCGGCGGTCGCGCCGGCCACCTTCTTGCCAACGCCGCGGCCGAAGTATGTGAACACTGCGATCAGGGAGATTGCGATGAGCGCCACGATGATGATGTACTCCACCATCGTCTGGCCTTTTTTGAACTTGCGGCTCTTCATTTCTGATGCGTCCTTTCTTTTTTAACCGTCACGGATACTCGCACGTAACCAGCTGGGTGGTGCGCTCGGCGGAGCTGCGCGCGGACGAAACGAACACGCGCAGAGCCTCGATGACGCCCAGCAGCACCACGAACACGATCACGTATTCGAGCGCAGTCTGGCCAGAGCGAGATTTGTTCCGCAACGATTTCATGCGGTTAGTATAGCATAAATCGGCGTTCCAATGAAGTGCGAAAGTTTGAAAGTTGCAACCACGAGCCACGAGACACTGGGCACTAGGCACTAGGCACTTATTATGATATACTTCTGTCCATGGAAGAGCCATTGCCAGAAAGCTGCAGCGGCGCGTGCGGCAGCTGTCCACGCGCCGCCTCGTGCCCCGTTCGCCGTGCGGCCGCCTCGGCGGACGTGCTTCTCGCGGGTGCGCGTCCCGGCGGCTCGTCGCGCGTCTTGGACGGCGCGGGCTTCGCCGTGGACCTCGGCTCCACCACGCTCGCCCTCGCCCTATACGACCTTCGCACCGGCGCCCTCCTCGCCGAGGAGGGCTGCATGAACCCGCAGGTCGCCGTCTCTCCCGACGTCGTCGGCCGCATCGCCGCCGCCAGCACCCCCTCCGCCATTGAGCGCATGCGCCGCCTCGTCACGGACGCTCTCTCCACGCTTCTCGCCTCCGCCTGCTCTTCCGCCGGCATCTCCCCCTCGACCGTCGTTGACGGCGTCGTTACCGGCAACACCGTGATGCTCCACCTCCTCACCGCGCACGATCCTTCCCCCCTCGGCCACGTTCCCTTCCGCGCCTCCTGGCTCGCCGGCTGCGACGCCTCCCTTGCCGGCCGCCCCGTGTGGCTTCCACCCTGCATCGGCGCTTTCGTCGGCGCAGACCATGTGTGCGCTCTCCTTTGCGCGGACTTCTCCCCGCACGGCCCCCCGTCCCTCCTCTGCGACCTAGGCACCAACGCCGAAGTGGCGCTGCGCGCGAACGGCACCATCTTCGCCACCTCCACCGCCGCCGGACCCGCCTTCGAGGTGGCTGGCGTGCGCGGCTCGGAGATTCTTGACTCCATCGCGCGCCTCCTCTCCTCCGGCATCATCTCCGAGACAGGCGCCTCGCAAGGCGAACTTCCGCTTCTCGCGCCCGGCATCCGCCTCGCGAATTCCCACATTCGCGCCGTGCAGCTCGCGAAGGCTGCAGTCGCAGCTGGCATCTCCGTGATGCTCGGCGAAGCCGGCGTCGCGCCAGTCGAACTGGAGGCCATACACCTCGCCGGCGGATTCGGCTGCGCGCTAAACCCCTCGTCCGCCGCCGTTTTGGGATTGATTCCGAACGTCCCGTCCGCACGCACCTTCTCGCTCGGAAACGCCGCCCTCTCCGGCGCGGCGAAGCTGCTTCTCTTTCCGGAGCTTCGCCCGCGCGTAATGGAGCTCGCCCGCTCCGTCAGGCTTGTCGAGCTGGGCAGCAGCGAGGAGTTCTCCGACCGTTTCATCGACGCGATGACCTTCGGCCCGTGGGGCGCGGAGAATTGACGAGCCGCCTGCGCTGCGGACGTTGAAAAACAATTGCCGCCGCTCCAGTGGAACTAGCGCTCAGGCTGGAGGACGGCGGCAGTTGGATCAGGCGCATGTTAGCGCTGATGGATTGGCGAAGGCGCCTACTTGGCTTCGGCGGCAACGACCTTGGCGTCGACGGCGTTCTTCTTCACGCTCGCCACGCCGGCCAGGCAGGCCTTCTGCGTCTCATAGGCTTCGCCCACGGCGATGATCTGCCCGTTCTTCGCCTTGAGGCGGAAGCGCGTCTTGCCGGCCTTGTCGGTGTACACCTCGAACTTCGGCATGGACTTCTTCTCGAACTTCTCCTCGGTCTGGTCCTCGATCTCCGCGATCGGCGCGTTCTTGGCGACGGACGCGATGCCGAGTTTGGCCGAGCGCAGGCTCTTGTAAACCTGCGACGTGGCTACTACCTGGCCGTTGGAAGCGAGAAGATTGAACGACACGCCTTTTGCGGACGTCTTGACTTCAAACTTGCCCATGAGAATCTCTCCTGTTTTTGCTGTGTTTTTTTGACGGTGTTGCAGACTGCACACGCCACTGACGGAGTATAGTATAATCTAATCCAGCCGCAGACGCAACTACAAACCGCAGGGATCGGCGGTGGCGCTTCCCTTTGCCCCGGCATTGCCGCAGAGCTGCCGATTTGGTATAATCTCGTCAGTTCAGAAACGAAGGAGAAGATTTCATGACGGTCAAATCGTTCGCATCGGCGGTTCTTGCCGCAGTTGCGCTTGGAGGAACGGCGCTCGCGGAGTCCGGCGGACCTGGAACGCACTTCGTTCCGCCGAAGGGAACTGCGAACGTGACTGCAGACGCCGCCGCGCGCGCCGGCGCGGCAAGGAAGACGGTCGCGTTCCTCGGCGGATCGATCACCGAGATGAACGGATTCCGCCCGCGCGTGATGAAGGCGCTGCGCGCGAAGTATCCGCAGATCGACTTCGTCGAGATCGCCGCCGGGCTTTCGTCCACGTGCTCCGACGCGGGCGCGTTCCGCCTCGAGGAGGACGTTCTCTCGAAGGGCGTGCCCGACCTCTTCATCGTGGAGGCCGCGGTGAACGACGACCAGGACGGACACTTCACGCCCGAGCACAGCGTGCGCGGCATGGAGGGCGTTGTGCGGCACGTGCTGATGCGCAATCCCGCATGCGCCGTCGTGGTGGCGCTGATGGTCAATCACGGGCAGTTCCGCACGCTCATGAACGGCGTCACGCCCACGCACTACGCCGCGCACGCCAAGGTGGCGAAGCACTACGGCGCGGCGCTTGCGGACGTAGGATCCGCCCTCGCGGCGTCCGCAAAGTCCGGCGGAATGGGCTGGAAGGAGTACCGCGACTGCCACCCGTCTCCGGCCGGATGCGACCTCGGCGCGAAGGTGGTGGTGGATGCCGCGGCGCACGTGTTCGACCCGCTTGGCTATGCGAAGGCGAGGCCGCTGCCGCCGCCGCTTGACGCGAAGTCATACTTCAACGGACGCTTCCTCTCGCCGAATGAGGTCAGGCTCGGCGAAGGGTGGCGTGTGTCGCGTCCCGACTGGAAGTCCATTTCCGGAAACAAGCGCGCGTACTTCACGCAGGGTCCTGCGATATGGAGCGAGCGCGCGGGAGCGGAGCTCGAGTTTGCGTTCAATGGAACTGCTGTGGCGCTCTTTCTCACGGCCGGTCCTGATGCGGGCGACATCGAGGTGTCCGTTGACGGCGGACCTTTCAAGAGGGAGGCGCTCTGGGCCAAGTACGGCTCTCTGCATTATCCGTACGTGCATATCCTGGCCGACGACCTCTCCGACGGCACTCACAAGGTGCGTCTGCGCGTGGTGCCTGCCAGCCGCGGCAGGGGAAGCACCGGCGCTGCAGTGCGCATCCACCGCATCTGCGTAAACTCAGGCGTCCTTGCCGCGCCTTCCGGAACCTCGGTCGAGAAAGGCGGCAGCGCGTCATGCTCGAAGCCATGAACATCGTCATTTCATTCTATCTGGCCCATCCATGGGCGTTGATACCCACGGTGTATCTCATAATGAGCTTCGTCGCGTTTGTCGCCTACGCGGTGGACAAGCGCGCCGCCAAACGCGGCGAATGGCGCACGCCCGAATCCACCCTGCATACGCTCGAACTCCTTTGCGGCTGGCCCGGCGCGTGGCTCGCGCAGAGGCTGCTGCGCCACAAGAGCGTCAAGACCTCGTTTCGAATCGTGTTCTTCATGATGGTCGCGCTGAATCTTGCGGTTCTGGCATACGTCATCTACGGCATGACCTTCGGCGAGCAGTCCTTCTCGATTCGCCTTGTGCAGAGCAACATCCCGGTTCGCAAGTACAACCAGTGGGCCAACAACCTCGGCCGCGAGATCGTGTTTCGGGCGTCGCGGTGATCCGTGGTCGCCGCCGGGAGAAAGGGGAAAGCAGATGGCAGGTATTTTTGAAGTGGACGACGCCAAGTGCGTCTCATGCGGCGCATGCGTGCGCGACTGCGCCTTCCACGCGCTCAAGATGGAGCAGCGCTTCGATCCGCGCGATACGTCCGAACGGAAGATGTCGGCGGCGCGCTTCAAGCGCTTCGGCAATCCCGTGCGGTTCTTCTGGTTTGCCGACAGCCTTCCGTCGGACAGACTCGGCTTCGACCGCGTCACGGTCTGGGTGGTGCCGGGGCGTTCCAAGCAACGGCATGCTCCTGAAGGTGCGGTAGGGGAGATCGCATAACATACGTTCAATGCCCACGAAAGGAAGATGTCCATGACAACAGCAAAGGCACTTGATGGAAAGCCGCATGCGGGAGACGCGCATAGGCGCGGGTCTCTGCTCTACAAAAAACAATGCGTCACTCTTGTCACTCTCGCGTCCGCAGTGATTCTGGCGGCGGGTGTGGAGTTCGCGCCGGACGGAGTGCCGTTCATCGTGGCGGAAAAGACTTGGCAGCCGGATGGACTCGGCAACCACCGCGCCGTGGTGCGCGTGACGGATACGGGGAAGCCCGCCCGCGCCGTGCTGAAATGGCGGCGTGTCGATCCCGAGCCGGAGATCAAGCGCGTGCTCGTGAAACACGCCGCGACGGGCGCGGACGCGGCGCATGTGATCGCGCGCAACGTGACGGCGGAATCGGGCGAGGTTCTCTTCGAGCCGACCGCCGGTGCGGGCGAATACTTCATCTACTACATGCCGTACCGCGAGCGGAAGGGGTCGAGCGAAGGACGGCATCAGCCGCTGTGGAACGACTACTTTCCGGCGGATTACGCGGATGCCTTGCGGCGGTCGCGGGGCGACCGCCCTACCGAGGCCGAGGTCGTGCGGTTCGAGAGCCGAACAGCGTTTGAGGCGTGGACGCCGATGGGCCTTCGCGCGACGGCGGCGGAGACGGCGGCCCTGCGCCGTGCGCATCCCGAGAATCCCGTCATCTTCACTGAAGACCGCGCAAATCCCATTCATCCTGCATCATGGCTTCCCGCGAAGTGGGCCAAGGGCGTGGAGGTGCGCGATTCGTTCAGCGGCATCGCAATGAAGGACGAATACTACGTGTGGCAGATTGCGCTTTGGACGCCCGGGTGTGCCGTTGAAGGCGTGAAGGTGAAGTTCTCGGATCTCGTGCGGGAAGGTGGTAGGGCGGTCGCCCCGCGACCGCCAGATACGGCGCGCTCGGCGAGCGCGCCCTACCAAATGGATGCATCCAGAATTTCGGCATCTTTAATCACCTGCTTCAACACCGAGGGCGTTAATTGGGACGGCAGACCAATGGACATCACGCTCGACGTTCCCGCGAACCGCGTGCAGCCGCTCTGGTGCGGCGTGATGATTCCGTCCAATGCCGTGCCTGGCGTGTATCATGGCACGGCGACGATTACGGCGAAGGGTATGGCACCGCGCACGGTCGCGCTTGCGATTACGGTGTCGGACCAGACGGCGCACGACCACGGCGACGGCGAGCTGTGGCGGCATTCGCGTCTCCGTTGGCTCAATTCGCGCATCGGCGAAGGCGACACGCCTACGAAGCCGTACAAGGCGATGATGTGCAATCGCGAGGCGCGTGTTGTGGGCGCATCGGAAAAGACGTTGACGCTGGCGGAGAGCGGGCTTCCGGCGTCCATCAAGGTCAATGGCCGAGAGGTGCTGAAGAGGCCGATGCGGTTCGTGGTCGTGACGGAGAAGGGCGAGTTTGAGGTTGGCGCAGGTGAGTTCAAGGTTAAGTCGACGACGGAGGGACATGTGGAGTGGACGACGGCGCGCTCGGCGAACGCGCCCTACCAAGTTGTCGTAAAGGGTCGGATGGAGTTTGACGGATTTGTGCGATATGTCGTGGAGATGGCGGCGGAAGGTGACGTCAAAGTGAGGGACGTGCGGCTCGTGACGGAATATACTCCGTACGCATCGGAGTACCTGATGGGCGCGGCCTACATGGGGCGCGATGGTGGAAAGAGTCCGCAGACGTATTCATGGGACTGGCAGAACGGTTGCTACGACAGCTATTGGACTGGCGGACCGGAGGCGGGCCTTCACGTCGAGTTCCGTGGCGGCGCGTATCACGGTCCGCTGATTGCCGATAGATCGTACAGCTACAAGCCGCCGCAGGCGTGGGCGAACGACGGGAAGGGACGCCTTGAGTTCGGCGGCGCAGATGGCATGACGGTTGTTGCGCGCACGGGCGAGACCGCGCTCTCCGCCACGCCGCGCAGGTGGGAGTTCGACCTGAACATCACGCCGGTGAAGCCGGTCGATCTCAAGAAGCAGTTCTCGCAGCGGTACTTCCATGCGGACCCCGCGCGCTTCGACGAGGTGGCCGCGAAGGCCGGCGCGAACATCGTGAACATCCACCATGCGCAGCTGCTGAATCCGGTGATCAACTATCCGTTCGTCGTGCAGAAGGAACTGAAGGAATACATCGCCGCGCAGCACGCGAAGAACCGCAAGGTGAAGCTCTACTACACGATACGCGAGCTCTCAAACCATGTCGCGGAGCTTCAGGCGCTGAGGAGCCTTGGCGGAGAGGTGATCGCGCCAGGAAACGCGCATGGTGCGCCGTGGATGTGGGAGCACATGGGGGAGGGATACCGCCCCGCGTGGTACGTGAGGATGTGGGACGGAAGCTACGTCGATGCGGCATTCGTGACGAGTCCGCGCTCGCGCTGGATCAACTACTACCTTGAAGGTCTCCGGTGGATGTTCGAGAACTACGGGATCGACGGCATCTACATGGACGACGTGTGCTTCGACCGCACGGTGATGAAGCGCATGCGCCGCATCATCGAGAAGTACCGTCCCGGCGCGCTGGTCGACCTCCACTCCAACACCGGCTACTCCAAGGGGCCGATGAACCAGTACACCGAGTTCTTCCCGTATGTGGATCGCCTCTGGTTCGGCGAGTCGTTCAAGTACGATGTGATGTCACCCGACACGTGGTTCGTCACGTTCTCGGGGATCCCGTTCGGACAGATGAGCGAGATGCTGCAGGGCGGTGGAAACCGGTGGCTAGGCACGGTATATGGCACGACGCGCCGCTGCTACATGGACTTCTCTGCGGGCAATCCCAGCGCGATCTGGAAGGCGTGGGGCGACTTCGGCATAGAGGACTCGCGGATGATCGGCTACTGGGACGAGCATCCGGCGGTTACGACCGATTCGCCGGACGTCAAGGCCACGGCATTCGTCCGCGACGGACGCACGCTCCTCGCATTGGGCAACTTCGCGAATGAGCCGCGAAGCGTGAGGCTTTCCATCGACTGGAAGAGGCTTGGCCTAGATCCGGCGAAGGCGAAAATTGAGGCGCGGCCGATCCAGGACTTTCAGGAAGGGCGCACGTTCGCCGCGGGCGAGGCAATTCCCATGCCAGCCAAGAGAGGCTGGATGCTCTGGATACAGTAGTCGCCCAATCACTCAGCCTCCAGTCTTCTGATGCAGGCTCTTGTAGAGATCGATCGTGGCGGCGCACATCTTGGCGGTGGAGAAGTTGTCGCGCACCGATTTGACGGCGGCGGCGCGCACTTCGGCCTTGCGCTCTTCGGGAAGGTCGAGGATTTCGTCGAGCTTTGCGGCGAGAGCGGCGGCGTCGCCTGGGGGGACGAGCCAGCCGGTGCGGCCGTCGTCGATCGTCTCGCATGCGCCGCCATGCGCGGTGCCAACGACCAGGCGGCCCATGGCCTGCGCCTCGGGGATGGTGCGTCCGAAGGCCTCGGGCTGGGCGGAGGACGCGTTGACCACGATGTCGCTGAGGGCATAGACCTTCTGGATCTCGGAGGTGTGGTCCTTGAACACAACTTCGGTCTCGTTGGGAAGGCGCGAGGCGAGGGCGCGCAGATGGTCGGAGTATTCCGTGCGGCCCTGGTCGGAGCCGATGAAGACGACGCCGAGGCGCTTGTGGCGCATCTTGGTGAGGGCGTCGAGGAACACTTCCTGCCCTTTCCATCGGGTGAGGCGTCCGGGAAGGGTGATCACGGGGATCTCGGCAGTGAGGCGGTAGTGGAGGGTCTTCTTCTCCATAGCCTCGTCGCGGGTGACGGCGTCTGGGCGGAACACGGAAGTGTCGGCGCCGCGGTGTATGCGAACGAGCTTCGCGGGGTCGGCGTGGTACGTCTCGATCACGTGGCGCATCACGTAGTCTGAGACGCATATCGTGCGCAGCCCCTTGAGCATGATGCGGTTGTACGGAATCTTCAGGAACGCGGGCGAGGTGCCGTACACGCCGTGGTATGTGGCGATCCATGGCACGCCGCACTGCTTCGAGGCCCACATCGTGGACCATGCCGGCGCGCGCGAGCGAACGTGCATCAACGTCACGCCTTCCTCCTTCGCGAGCTGGGCGAGGCGCGCGGCGTTCGCGTGCATGGTGAAGGGGTTCTTGCTCGTTAACGGCAGTGTGAAGTGCTTTACGCCCAGCGCATCTAGCGCCTCCGCTAGCGGACCTCCCTGCGAGGCGACTGCGTTTGGGATGCCGGCCGCGTGCAGCGCGTGCGCGATCTCGAGCGTGCCGCGCTCCACTCCGCCCGTCTGGAGCGATGGAAGAATCTGGAGGATTTTCATGACGCGGGAAGTATATCAATTATTTGCGCATTGTACAATACTTCTCTTCGCCTACCACGACGGTCACATACGCATCCTCAAGCCAGGTGAGGCGAGGCGTCGTAGAGAGATCGTGCCCTCCGTGTATGGTGCTACGCACCAGGCACTCTTCACCATTTGCCGCCGCCGATTTGCAGCCCCTGGAAAGCGAAAATCGGCGGATGGCTCCGCGCTGTCGCTTCTCAGGTGAATCTGCTACAATAATCGCCAGTGAAACCGAATCTCCATAGAATCCGCCCAGGCGCACGTATTTCAGCGATGCGAAACTCGGCAGGGCGCGCCGCCACCGGCGCGCCGCAGGGAGGGCCGGCCTCAGTGCTCAGGGAGGGCCGGCCTCCGTGCCGGCCACCCCGAATACGCCTACCAGTACGACGACATCGGCAACCAGACCCTGATCCAGACCTCCACAGGCGTCTGGTCAGTCACCTACAACGGCGAGAACTGCCCCACTCCACCTCTCTCAACGCCTCCATTCCCTCGTATCTTGTTCTGCCTCTGCCGCTTCGATGCCGAAATGTGGTATACTACTCCGCGCACGGAACTTCCCTGTGGAGCCGTTTGAACTTAGAGCAGATCAAGTGAAAAACAAATAACCATGAAAGAGAAAGCCATGTGCGAAAATCAATATATGGAAAAAATGTGTTGGGGCAGGGCGGTCGTGTGCGTCGTGGCCGGATGCCTCGCGTTCGGACTCTCTGCCGACGTCGGTGCCGAGGCGAGGATCCCCATCGTCGGATGGGCGGGGCTTTCGCAGGACAAGGCTTCGGCGGCACGCTACGCGGAGGCGAAGGACGCAGGCTTCACGCATCTCACGCAGTGGTGCAAAACGCCGTCCGACGCTGGGCGGCTTCTCTCTGAGGCTGAAAAGGCGGGCGTGAAGCTGATCATCGGGTTTGGCGGCCGCAACATCACGCGCATGGCGGACGAGGCGGAGGCGTTCACCGCCGTCGCGAAGGGCTCTCCCGCGCTTGAATACTACTTCATCGCCGACGAACCGCATATCGAGAAGGCCGAGGCGCTTCGCGACTGCATCGCCCGCTACGAGGCGCTCGACCCCGCCCATTCCTGCTACGTCAATCTCTACGGGGCCGCCTGGGATCCCGAAAGCCGTGACGACAGAGGCCGGATGCGAAGGAACACCGGGTGCGACACGTACGGCGAATATCTTGGGCGACTGTACGACGCGGTGCCGCTCAAGATGGTCAGCTTCGACGTCTACCCCGTCTGCGCCGCGAAGCCTCTGGGAAACGCCGAACACCGTCTGCACGGTGCGCGCGCAATCCTGAACGACCGTTGGTACGAGACGCTCGAGACGGCGAGCGCGTTCGCCCGCAAGAGGGGACTACCGATGTTCGCGTTCGCCCTTTCGACCGCGCACGGCCATTTCCCCGGCAACGAATATGTCGCGCCTTCAATACGGCATTTCCGGCTCCAGATGTACTCGAACCTCGCCTACGGCGCGCAGATGCTGCAATACTTCCGCTACTACAAGGGCGGCATCGCCCCGATTCTCGTGGATGGGAAGCGCAGCCCGGTGTTTGAACTCGTCCGCGAGATGAACCAGGAACTGCAGGCACGCGCCTTCGTGTTCATGGGGGCAAAGGTCCAGAAGGTCTGGCACACGGGTGTCACGATCCCGATCGGCACGAAGCGCCTCGACCCGAAGGCCCTGCCGCCGTTCGTGACGTCCTTCACGGCAGACAAGCGCGCTACGCTGGCCGTCTCGTGGCTGAAGAACGGAAACACGGATTATCTCGTGGTACTCAACCGCGATCCAAACGACGACACGGAATTCACGGCGACGTTCGCCCCTGGCGTCAAACTCGTGCGCAGGGACGGATCCCTTGCCGAGGCCGGCTCGTATGCGAACTTCTTCTGGCTCGAACCGGGAGACGTCGCCATTTTCGCCGCGCCGTGACGGATGCGTGAATTTTCAGATGAAAGGAACGAGTAGACATGAAAGCATCACGAACACAATTCGGAATGGTTGTTACGGCAAGCAAGAAACTGGTTGCGGGAATATTCGCGGCGGCGGCTCTGTCGCTTGCGGCCGCTGCGGCAGAAGGAAGCAGCGCGGGGACTGTCCCCTGCGAGTTCTCTCTGCAACTACTGGAATCTGTTCTACAAATACAAAAACCTACCGCAGGGGAACTATTGGTTTTGTCGTGATTCAGTGGTTGCTAATTGGCATTTCGCTTCTCATGGGATCAGCGTGGGTTTTACGATAGTACCCGTGGTCAAACGGAATGCTAATGAATTGAGGTTGCATAATGACAGTTAAACGCATTATTCTTATTTTGAAAACGTGCGGGGACTCCGATTCCAGTCTAAGACCCGCTACGACGTCTGCTTCGCAGGACGGCAGTTCCTTCTCGCGGAACCAGCGGTCCTATGACGTGGAGGGACGACTGTGCGGACATTTGCTGGCTGCGAGCTATCAGCTTTCAATCGCCGGGCCGGAATATCTTGCCGTGGCGGTGACATATTCCAAGGGCCGTCCTTCGGCGTATGCATACACATTCCCGAACAACTGCACGCTCAACCTCGCCATAGCGCGTGATTCCGGGAACGACGGCTGGGAGACGGGACGAACATATACGATGGGCATGGCCACCGTGTACGATTGGCAGGCGTCGCATGATGCGCTTGGACGCCCCTCGGCCACGGCTGACACGCTCTCCGCCGCTCGCAGCTGGACGTACAATGCACGCTCCGAGATGACGGGATGCACGGCGAACGACGGCTCTTACTCCTACATGTACGACACAATCGGGAACCGTCTGTCATCGACAGAAGCCTCTGGTGGCTACTATGGCTCTTCGCGTTTATACATCGCCAACGGACTCAACCAGTACGACTACGTCGATTCGACGGCGTTCACGTATGACGCTGACGGCAGCCTTACGAACGACTGCCAGTTCGTCTATGCCTACGACTGCGAGAACAGGCTTGTCTCGGTGACGCCGGTCTCGCCTTCCACCGGGGATCTCGCAATAGTCAACGAATACGACCACATGAACAGGCGTGTGCGAAAGACGGTTCTTCAGTTCGACGGCATGGACTGGAACGAGCAGGAAACCCACTCCTTTGCGTGGGATGGCTGGAACATGGTGCTTGAGAGAATTGACTATGCGGACTTTACAACGTCGTCGCGCGTCATAGAATACTATTGGGGCGACGACCTCTCCGGCTCGGAGCAGGGAGCGGGAGGAGTGGGCGGACTTCTCGCGGTCTCTTGTGACGGCAAGTTCTATGTGCCGATCTACGGCGGCAACGGAAACATCATGGGCTATGTGGACGAGAGCGGAACTCTCGTTGCGAAGTTCGTGTATGATCCGTACGGCAATGTCGTTTCGATCTCTGACGACATCGGCAATTCAGCGTACGCCGGCCTTCGAGGCGAAGACTTCTCCTTCGGCTTCTCGACCAAGTACCACGACCGCGAGGTGGGCCTAATCGCCTACCAGCTGCGCAGCTACAGCCCCCGCCTCGGCCGTTGGCTCAACCGCGACCCCATAGAGGAAGCGGGCGGGGTGAATTTGTATGGTTTCTTGGGAAACTGTCAAGTTTGTATCGCTGATGTTTTGGGATTATTACCTTATCAGACGACGGTATGGGGAACGTATTGGTATCCTAGTTATAATCCACCAGACAGATCGCCCAGATCCTCTCAGAGTGGAACTTTCCGTGAGTCTATATTAGATTTTGTATGGCCTGGAACTGGTAGAACATATAGATACTACTATCCACAACATTCGGCAACTGTTAGGTTGCTGAAACATCCTAAAGTTGCAGAAGTGTGGAAGAATTATAAAAATGTAAGGCGAGTTGGGTATTATAAAAAAGGGAAAATTACACATACAGCTCGGTGGTATGATTTTTTCAGAGACGTCTATACGATGTTTGGCACTGAATTCACCATCATTAGTTCGCCAGGTGAAACACTGGCGAATAGGATTTACGGTGATTTTGGGTATGAGGTCTTGGGTTCGTTCTCTGGAACATATACAATAACCACCGATTCACGAACTTGTACGAAGAAGCTTAAGATGAAGTTGGATAATAAGTGGTCTCTTAAATCCTTGACGAGGAATCCTTTTTCAGATAAGTCTATATTGCCAAAATCAATATTAGAATTAGGATCGCGTTTTTGGGAAGACATTGCACAAGAGTATTACTACAATGTAATAGAGCCTATTCCAAATCAAAGACATTAGTTGCCATCTTACTGTGAACAAGAAAGGATAATAGCTCATGTCAATTCTCAGTTTGCGCATTAGGATCATAGCCATAGCCGTGGTAGTCCTACTGATTATAGTTTACTTGGTTATGAGTGCAACCTTTCATAATGGGTATGATCATTCTGTAATTGCTATTGATGATGACGAAAGAATTCCGCTCTGGTATCCACATCAGTTAGTAAAATGGTGTCCAGGTGGTGGTGGACTTCACGTAGATTTGAATGATTGGAGGGATTTTACTTCAGGAACCCTACCGTCATTTGTGAATGCACCGATATTATGGAAACGCCAGAACAGTCAGGCTCCTCGTGTCGAATTGGAGAATATCATTCAGGTAAACTTCTCAACTAATGTGGTAGTTGGTGTGTCGGAAATGAAGGAGGATGGTAATGGTGTTAGGATGGCGAAACCTCAACGTCGTTTCTTCCTTTTTGCGTATGGGATGAAGGAGATAAGGTTCTACTCGGATGAAAGTATTTATCTCTCAGACTGCGCCAAATATGGTATCGACGGTAGAAATTTAAAAACTTTTGAGGATTGCTATGCCGCATTTGTGTCTTCAGAAGAGAAACTGGGGTTTTACGACATATTGAAATATCCAACTGTCGCTGAAGTGACGGTATCTGACATATTGCCTTTATTGTTCATTGTCCCTGCATGGGTGGTTTGTCTAATATGCTTATTGTCGGATACATATGGTTATCGGAAAGAATGCCTCACGCATTGCCGCGACAAATGATTTCGAGCTACAGTGGAGAAGTCCGATGTCACTCTTCAGGAGGACCGGAAGAAATATGCATCTTGTAACGAAACATGTCTTTTCAAAACGAAGCAGTGTGGTGCGCTGTGTAATCGGTTGCATGAACGGCAGCACGCTCGGCCTCGCCATTGCGCGCGAGCCGGGGCGCATCGGCTGGGTGACCGGGCGGACGTACACGATGGGCGAGACGACCGTGTACGGCTGGCAGGCGTCGCATGACGCGCTTGGACGGCCTGTCTCCACTGCTGATTCCGAGTCCGCCGCGCGCACCTGGACGTACAACGAACGCTCCGAGATGACGGGATGCACTTCGAGCGACGGCAGCCACTCGTACTTCTACGACTCCATCGGCAACCGCACGTCGTCCTCTAGCACAGGCGGCGGCCTTTCGCCGGTCACGCATTCCTACACGGCGAACGGACTCAACCAGTACGACTACGTCGATTCCACGGCGCTCACGTACGACGCCGACGGAAATCTCACGGGCGACGGGCGCTACAGCTACGCATACGACTGCGAGAACAGACTCGTCTCCGTGACGCCGGTTTCGCCTTCCTCGGGGGATCTTGCTATAGTCAACGAATACGACCATATGAACAGGCGCGTGCGCAAGACGGTGCGGCGGCACGACGGTTCTGCATGGCAGCTGGAGCGACCAGGAACGGCATTCCTTCGTGTGGGACGGATGGAACATCGTCCTTGAGCGCATAGATGTTGGAGGCAGCACTGCGCATGTCATCGAGTACTACTGGGGCGAAGACCTCTCCGGCACCGAGCAGGGCGCGGGAAATGCGCCTGTCGCGAAGCGATGAAAACGCGCGGGGACAGTCCCCGGCGAGACTGTTTTTAACGCAGAGCCGCAGAGGCGCGGAGGATGCGGAGGTACGTTTGAAGAAGCGCACGGGGACTGTCCCCGTCAAGTCCAGTTCTGGAGTTTCTAGTTTCGAGGTTTCGAGTTGCCAAAACTCAGTGGAAGACGGCTGGAACATGCGAAGCATCGCGCAGCCTGATCCTCTGTCCTTTGTCTTTTGTCCTATGTCCTCGAAACCTCAAAACCAAAAACCAGAAACCAGAAACCCCGAAACTTCGAAACTCATAAACTCCGAAACCGCGCAGTCTCCGCGGTTTTTGAGCACTTATGAATCCTCCGAAATTTTTTTCGATTTTCCGCTTGCGCGGCGCGCGGGGATTTGATACACTATGCACCCGTTCGCCACCCCGCGGGAAGCCGCGGACGGCGAGTAGGTCTTTGAGAGATGCGAAGGTGCAAAAGAACGCGGACCCGACATCTGCCC
>JAFXIL010000203.1 GCA_017563185.1 Kiritimatiellia bacterium
ACGTTGAACTCGGCGGGGTTGCGCGAATCCTTCGAGAAACCAACGTACTCGCCGTTGACCCAGAGGTAGAAGAACGAATCGACCGCATCGAACTTGAGGAAGATTTCCTGTCCGTTCCACTTCTCCGGCACGTCGAAGTCGCGGCGGTAGGAGCCGACGGGGTTGCGCGCGGCGTAGGAAGTCCAGTCCTTCGGCGGCTCGCCCATCACGTCCGGCTGGTCGCGCTTGAATGGATACGTCTGGTTCACGTAGAGGGCCGTGCCCCATCCGCCCTTGCCGTTCGCGCCGTACGCCTGCCACGACGAGGGAACCTTGATCGTCTCCCAGCCCGAGACGTCGTAGCCCGGCTTCTCGAAGCCGACGGGACGCGACGCGGGGTCTGGCGACCACTTGAACTTCCACGCGGTCTCAGAGTCGAGCGAGATCGTGCGCTCCGAGAACTCGGGTAGAATCTTGAGTGCGTTTTCAAGCGTGTCGAAACTGGAGAACGCCGCGCGACGCTCCTCGCGCCCGAACGACAGGTTCTCCGGCTCCTTCCACTCCGTTCCAGTCGGGAGACGTGGGGACACACCCTCCACTTGCGCCTCGTCAGCGAACACCCCCAATCCAAAAACTGCCAATATCGCCAGAATCATTCTGCCTATTTTCATTTTTCTCCTTCACTTTCGGGGACTGTCCCCATTGTCTGCGGGGTCTGTCCCCCCTGCCCGTTCGGGGACTGTCCCCATTGTCTGCGGGGTCTGTCCCCCTGCCCGTTCGGGGACTGTCCCCATTGTCTGCGGGGTCTGTCCCCCTGCCAAACAACATTATACCATACTGCCACCTTGCGCGGAATGGGGAACGTTTGGTATAATGCGGCTCAAGTACAAAGGCATCATCCAGAAGGGAATCCAATGACGCTCATAGAACAGTTCGCCGAGCGCGCGGAGGCGGTGTCGGCGCGAGTGGTGCGCGTGAAGTCGGAAGCCGAGGCGGAGGAAGCCGTGGCGCACGAACGCGAACGCGCCAAGGCCGCGGGACTTTCGTCGGACGTTGCACGCGCCTCGCGCGGCATCGCCGCCACCGGAACTTGCGTTGTGGCGACGGACGACGAGGAGACCCGCCTCTCAACCATGCTTCCCGAAGTCAGCATTATCGTGCTAAACGCCTCCGACATCGTTCCAGACCTCCCCGACATAGCCCCCTTCCTCCGAGAGCGCCATACCGCCGGACGAGCCTCATACACCTCGTTCATCACCGGCCCCAGCCGCACCGCCGACATAGAGCGCGTGAGCGCAATCGGCGTGCATGGTCCCCTAGAGCTCGTCATCATCCTAGCGGAGGCCAACGCATGAACGCCACATCCTCACGCGCCTACCACCGCGAAATCGAATCGGCGCTCGAAGACTCGTTCCTGCGCCGCACGCTCGACAAGTTCGCCGTCGAATACCGCGAAAGCCGCGACCGCGCATTCTCCGAGATCGACGGTCCCGCCCTCATCAGCGCAATCGCCGCCGCAAAAGACGCCGCCGCGCACGAGATGGACGCCCTCTACGCACGCTTCAAGGCCGAGGCTGAATCGCGCGGCGCAGTCGTGCACCTCGCGAAGACCGCCTCAGAAGCCTGCTCGATCATCGAGCGCATCGCCGCCGAAAACGGCGTGAAGCACATCGTGAAGTCGAAGTCGATGACCGCCGAGGAGATCGGCCTCAACGCCCACCTGGGTAAGGCGGGCCTCGACGTGTGCGAGACCGACCTCGGCGAATGGATCGTCCAGCTGCGCCACGAGGGCCCTTCCCACATGGTGATGCCAGCAATCCACCTTTCGCGTTCGCAGGTCGCCGACGAGTTCGAGAAGGCGACAGGCGAGAAGCAGGATCACGAGGACGTGCAGAAGCTTGTAAAAGTCGCACGTCGCGAGCTGCGCCCAAATTCTTCGCAGCAGAAATGGGCATATCCGGGGCAAACTTCTGCATCGCGGAGACGGGCACCATCGCCATCGTCACAAACGAGGGCAACGGACGGCTAGTGAACACCCTTCCGCCCGTGCATGTGGCGCTCGCCGGAATCGACAAGCTCATTTCCTCTCTCGACGACGCACTCGCCGCGCTGCGCGTCCTTCCCCGCAACGCCACATCGCAGCGCCTCACCGCATACACGTCGTTCATCTCTGGCGCCACGCCATGCGCGAAGAGTCCAACGGGACGCAAGATCCTGCACATCGTGCTTCTCGACAACGGCCGCTCCGACATTGCGCGCGCCCCTCTCTTCTCGCAGGTGTTCCGCTGCGTGCGCTGCGGCGCCTGCGCAAACGTCTGCCCTGTCTTCCGCCTCGTTGGCGGGCATCGTATGGGCCACGTGTACATCGGCGCGATCGGCCTTGTGCTCACCTACCTCTTCCACGACCGGAAAATCGCGAAGCAGCTGTGCCAGAACTGCGTGGGATGCGGCGCGTGCAAGGAGGTTTGCTCGGGCGGCATAGACCTGCCCGCGCTCATACAGGAGATACGCGCTCGCTTCGCGAGCGAGGACGGTTCGCCCGCGCCTGCGCGCATTGCATCGTTGGCCATGCGCGACAGACGCCTCTTCCATACGCTCCTGAAGTTCATGCGATTTGCGCAGAAGCCGGTTTCGGGCAATGACGGCTTCGTGCGCCATCTGCCGATGGCCTTGTTCGGGAAACAGGGATTCAAGTCTCTGCCCGCGCTCGCGCCGAAGGCGTTCCGCGAAATGTGGCCCGTCGTGAAGCCGAACGTAGCGTCGCCACGCCTCAAGGTGGCGCTCTTCGCCGGATGCGCGCAGGACTTCATCTACCCCGAACATATTCTCGCGGCACTGAATGTGCTCGCCGCAGGCGGCGTCGAGGTGACGTTCCCGATGGAGCAGACATGCTGCGGCCTGCCTCTTGTGATGCTTGGCGAGGCGAAGACCGCAGAACGCGTGGCGCGCCAGAACATGGCCGCGTTCGCAGAGGACTGCGACTTCATCGTGACGCTGTGCGCAAGCTGCGCCTCTCATCTGAAGCACGGCTACGCGCGCATGCTCGGCAAGGACGCCGAGAAGTTCTCGGCAAAGGTCATGGACTTCAGTTCGTTCGTGCACAAGTACCTGCCGCCCGAGGTCCTGCCGCTTGAGCGAAGCGGCGAAAAGGTGGCCTACCACGCGAGCTGCCACCTCTGCCGCGCGCTCGGAGTGCGCGAGGCGCCGCGCGCGCTCATACGCCGCGCCGCCGAGTACGTGCCATCTGCAGAGGAGGAGAGCTGCTGCGGATTCGGCGGCACGTTCTCCGCGAAGTTCCCCGAGATATCGGCTGAGCTCATGCGCAAGAAGCTCGCGAACGTGGCGGCCTCAGGCGCGACGCGTCTCGTTCTGGACTGCCCGGGCTGCGCGATGCAGCTCAAAGGCGGCGCGGACAAGGCGGGCATGCCGATCGCCGTGAACCACATCGCCGAACTCCTCCAGCGCCAGTCTACGCGAGGTTGAACGCCGCGGTGTAGAGGCCGTACCATTCCGTGCTTCGCCGCGCCGCATCACGCCGGACGCAGACGCAGCACCGCTATCTCGGCAGGCACGCCGAGCCGCAGCGGAAAACCTGCCCACTGTCCCGTGCCGGAGTTCACGTATAGCGCGAGATTTCCCTCGCGGTAGAGTCCGCGCACATGGTCTTCATTCATGCTCTTCACGAGAAGGTCGAAGCCGAGAATGGCGCCGCCGTGCGTATGGCCCGAAAGCTGCAGTCGCACGTCCCACACACGGTTGCGATCCACCTTCTTCGGCTGATGCTGCAAGAGGATGCGGCATGCGTCCGAGGGCGCGCCCGCAAACGCCTTCGCGACGTCCGGGCCCTCCATCACGCGCCGCCAATTGTACTGCGCCACGAAATCCGTCACCCCGCCCACGGCGATCTTCGCGTCGCCGCGCGATATGACGCGATGGGCATTGTCGAGCATCGTTATGCCGAGCGATTCAAGCATCGGGCGCCATTCGGCGTAGTCATGGTAGTATTCGTGGTTGCCGGAGCAGCCCATCACGCCGTGGCGCGCGCGCAGAGAGGCGAGCGGGCGCATGTCGTCCATGCGCTGTTCGGGCGATCCGTCAACGAAGTCTCCGGTAATGCACACGAGGTCGGCGGCAAGCGAGTTTACAACGTCAACAATTCCCTGCGTGCGGCCTCTGCGTGCGGCCGGGGAGCAGTGGAGATCGCTCAGATGCACGATGCGGAAGCCGTCGAACGCTGCGGGAAGATCCACCACCTGCACGTCGAGTTCATGTACGCTCGGCACGCGCACTCCCTCCCAGATGCCCCATGCCGCGGCGCCGGCAGCCACGGCCGGCATGGAAAGAAACGCGCGTCGCGTCATGGGCACGTCGAGCGTAGTCCGAGGTCTTGCCGGCTCGTCGAGTTTTCCCCTACGCGCGATTCGCATCGCAAGAAGGAAGCATCCGCGCAGCGTCCACCACGCGCACACGCCCGCGAAGAGGAGCATGCATGTGGAATACGCCCAGCCGGTGAAGTTCACGAATCGTTCCGGCAGGTCGGGAACGAATGCGTCGCCGCCGAATATCCTGTATATGAGAAACTTCTGCGACGCGACAAAAAGAAGCGCGCCCAGCGCAATGCTGCGCGCGCGGCCCAAGCGCAAGGCCGCACGAATGCGAACAGCAGCGCTGCCCACACCACGAGCGGCCCGAACTCGAACAGGCGAACGATCATCCTGTCACTTGGCCACGATCTGGCCGGACTTCGCGAGCATCTTGGCCTCGACGCTCTGGATCTCCGCAAAGCCCTGAGAGCTGTGCGGGTTGAGTCCGTTGGAGGCCTCCATCGAGCTGTCGGCCTCGTTGTAGATCGTGCACTTCAATCCCTTGAGGGACTCGAAGAATATGTTGCCCTTGTAGAGGCCGAGCGTGATGTCGGCGGTGGCCTTGTCGGCCCACACCTGGATGGCGGCGCGCGCGGCGCGGGTGGCGGGGTCGAACCAGCGGCCGTCGTAGATCTGGTCGGCCACGAGCTTGGAGAGCTGCTGGAAGAGAAGCGTGGAGCGGCGGTCCATGATCGCCTCGTAGATGTACTTGAGCCCCCAGCTGAGCACTTCCATTCCGGGCGCCTCGTACACGCCGCGGCTCTTGGTGCCGATGATGCGGTTCTCAAGCGCGTGCTTCATGCCGATGCCATTGCGGCCGCCGGTCTTGTTCGCCTCGAGCATCACCTCGTAGGGAGTCATCTTCTTGCCGTTGATGGCGACGCAGCGGCCCTTCATGAAGGAAAGCGTGACCTTCTCGACCTTGTTGGGCGCCTTCTCGGGCCACACGCCCATAGTGGGCTTCACGATGCGCATGGAGGTCTCCATCGACTCGAGGTCCTCCGCCTCGTGCGAGAGGCCGGCGAGGTTAGCATCGGTCGAATACTTCTTCTTCGTGCCCACGAAGGCAACGATGCCGCGCTTGGCGAGGAAGTCAACCATCTGCGTGCGGCCGGGGAACTTCTTGAGGAGGTCGGCGTCGCGCCAGGGGGCGTAAACGCCGAACTTCGGGTCGAGGACGTTGGTGTAGCGCTCGAAGCGCATCTGGTCGTTGCCGCGGCCAGTCGCGCCGTGAACGAGCGCAACGCATCCCGCCTTCTTCATCGCCGGAAGAAGCGCCTGCACCGTAACCGCGCGCGCGATGCCGGTGGAATTCCAGTAGCCGCCATCGTACATGGCCTGGCACTTGACCGTCTCGAAGCATATCTCGGCCATTTCCTTGGTGACGTCGACGATCGTCGTGTCAACGCCGGTGGGGGCCATCTTCTTCTTGATGTCGTTGATGTCCTTTTCGTCCGGCTGGCCAACGTTTGCGGAGAACGCCTTCACCTTCACGCCGGCGTCCTGCAGCACGCAGCATATCGTCTTAGAGTCGAGGCCGCCCGACACGCAGACGCCCACGGTTTTGCCTTTGAGATCAGCAAGTTTCATTTTGTAGTATAGCCTTTCTTGTTCTTCCGCCTCGGCGGATAGGAAATATTATATCATAATTAGATGCGTTGTGGCTTGGAAGTTTGAGTGTTTGAGTGTTTCGGAGTTTCTGGTTTCTGTTTTCTGGTTTTGCCGGTTGGATCGGCGCGGCATGACATCTTACCGCCAGCCGTGCCTGTCGGCAAAGTCCATGTAGCACTTCCAGTCATAGGAGGAAAGGAGATGCGGCCCAGTGCGCAGGTGGTAGGAGATGCAGCCAAGCTGCTGAGGCTCCTCAGGCGCAGGAAACGAATCCGCCTCAAGGCCCCGCACACCATGGAGCTCCCACGCGCGCGAGGCGAGCTTGGCCGCCCACCATTCGCCGCGCGGCCCGGCCCAGTCATCGCCGGTGGCAGAGGCCACGCACAGAAGACGCGGCGCGATCAGCGCTAGAAGCTCGTGCTGGTCAAAGTCCATCTCCGTCTCCTTGCCCGCGTATTTGCGGTAGTTGGCGCAGAACCAGTATGAGAAGTTCTTCAGTATCTGGGCTATGTGCTCCGACTTCGGAAGGTCGATGTGGTTCAGCTTCGCGCCGCTGCAGCCGGAGTTGTTCGAGCAGACCATCGCAAAACGCCGGTCGGTCACGCCAGCCCATATCGCAGTCTTGCCGCCGCGGGAGTGCCCAACCACTCCCACGTGCTTCGCGTCGATGAGAGGCTCCGTCTCCATCCAGTCGAGGATGCGCGAATCGGCCCACGCCCAGGCGGAAAGCGTGGCCCACGACTCGTCGTCGCGCTCGCCCTCGGGCTGCACAGCCGGAAAGACGCCCTGCGAAAATCCGGCGTCCTTCTTGTCGGCGGCGACCACGTCGAACCTGAACGCGGCCGTGGCGTAGCCGCGCGAGACGATCTCCTCGACCGGCCAGAAGTAGCTGCTCAGGCACTGCTTCTCGTCCAGCGTGCCGCGCTTTATGTTGGCCGCGAATATGAACGCCGGCACGGGCTTCGCGACCTTCGGGATGTACGCCGTGAATGGAAACGAGAACGTGCCGTTCGGGCCCTTGTAGGTGACTCGCACGAGCTTCCTGATCGCGCTGCCGCCCATCGCCTCGCTCACGTCGTACACGTCGAACGAGACGCGGCTGCGGTCGTTGGCGGCCGCTGGACGCCGCCCGTACTCCTCCTTCTCGAACTTCGCGAGCAGCTCGGGCGCGCGCACCTTCTGCCAGTCTCCAAGCGTCTTAACCTCCGCGCCGCCGAACGTGCTCATCAGCTCCGGAACGCCCTTCGGCGCGACAACAGGCACCAAGGCAAAGCCGTCCGCAACCACGTAGCCGGACGACTTAGCCGGCATTATCTTGAGCGTTGCGCCTGGCGCGAGGTCGAACTCGCCCAGCTTCTGCCACATGCCCGTGCCCTGCGCCTGGTCGATCGTGACCGCCTTCACCTGTCCGCCGCTCGCGATCTCGCACGCCGTCTTCGATCCCGGCTTTGCACCCCAGCTGTATGGAACGCGCCCCATCAGCTCGTAGCGCCCTTCCTTCTGCACGGGCAGCGGATAGACCGCGTCTTCGGCGTTCTTGCCGGCGAAGTGGGCGAAGTCGCCCACCTGCTCGCCGTTAGAGTTGTGGTTCCTGCGCCACCCCTTGCCGAACTTGACGCCCTTCGACTCGTCGTCCACAAAGCGCCAGTTGGCCTTGGTGGGATCGGGCGAACCGGGGAATGCGCCGCCGAGCCGCCTCTGAAGTTTGCGCACGTGGCCTTTGGCATAGATGCCGCGTGGCGTCTCGCCCAGCTCGCGGCAGAGCGCCGCGGCCTCGCCCGCCGCAACGCCGAGCTGCGAGAGCGTGTTGATGACGCGCGGGCCGCCAAGCCCCACGTGCGTGCAGCTGAAGCAGCGTCCGGCCATGAAGAGGTTCGCGACGTTGCGCGAGTAGATGCTGCGGTAGGGGATCCAGTAGCGTCCATACTGAGGACCGTAGCACGTGGTGAGGAAGTCCACGCCCTTCTTGTAGTTGTCGTAGTGGAGGTCGATGCCCCACGAGCCGGACGCGATCGCGTCTTCGAAGCGGCGGCGCGCGGTGACGTCCTTCTCGGAGTAAACCCAATCGCCCATGATGCGGCGCGACTCGCGCTTGCCCAGCAGGAACGGACACAGGTCCAGCACGCGGTTCGCGTTTTCCGGACGCTTCTTCGCGAGCGAAAACGCGCCGTATATCGCGAGCAGCAGCCGATCGCGTATCGCCTCGCCGTCGGCGATCATGTCGCGGTGGATGCCGTACTCCCAGTTCCACTCTCCGTTCACCGCCTCGACTCCCTGCGCGTGCGGTTCTGCCCACGGGGCGGAGAAGCTGACCGGCGCGTTCGCAGCAACGCTCGTCCACATGAGCGACGCGCCTAGCGTGTCGCCGTCCGCCTTCTCCGGGGCGCGCGCTTCGTTGTACTCGCCCTTCGCCTCGCGGCCCATCTTCCAGTCCGCACCGGCCCAGCAGCCCACCCATCCGTCGCCCGTCGCATCGCAGAAGAGAGGCGCCTCGAATCGCACCACGCAGTTGCGCTTCAGGTCAAGTGCCTTCACAGAGGCGATCGTTCCGTCCGCGTTCTTCTCCACTCCGAAGGCGCGCGTGTTCACGCGCAGCGCAATGTTCGTCTCGTCCGCCACTATGCGCATGCGCCGCGCATCGCACAGGGCGAGGTTGCCGTCGCGGTTCATGAAGCGCCCGCGAAGCTCGCGCACGAGATCGTAGCGCGCCTCGCCGCCGCTCCACACGCGTATTTCGGAGGAGGCGTTGCCGCCGAGCATCGGGCGGTCCTGCACAAGCGCCACCTTGATTCCCCTGCGCGCAGCCGCCACGGCCGCGCACGTTCCGGGCAGACCGCCGCCCACCACCACGAAATCGGCCTTCACCGTCTCGGCCACTGGCTGCGTCTCAGGGGATAGCGGCCCGTTCGGCGGTGTTTCTTCCTGCGTAAGCGCCACGCCGGCGCAGCGCCCGTCGAATCCGTCAAGGTCAATGAGGCGCACATCGACCTCGCCCTTCTCGAGCTTCACCGCGCCGCCGCTCTCCCACGTCCACTCCGACTTCCCCCTTCCGAACACGGCCGGCAGCGCAATGCCGCCAACCGAGACCTTGAAGGCGCCCGCGCCCTCCACCCATCTGCGCGTGCGCACCCACACGCGCCACTCGCCGGCTTCGGGAACCGTCACGCGCGCGGTGGCGTCCATCACGCGCACTCCAAGGCCATGCGCGATCAGATAGGGCGAGCCCATCACGTCCATGAACTGCGGGTCGAGCGACCATCCGCCCGGCTCGAAGCACTGCGGATACACGTCCACTCGCGCCGCCGCGCAAGCGACGGCGAATGCTGACGCAACAAGTGTAAGGAGGTGTCTATTCATGTGCGTTTCCTTTCTCACTTCTTCTCATCGTCGAACGGCTCGCAGTCGATGATCGAAATCGAAGTCTCCACTGCCTGGCCGAGGATGTCCACGTTCAGCACGATCGTGGACTTTGCGCCCTCGCGGCGCACGTATCCCTCAACGCCCCTAAACGGACCGCTCACCACCTTCACGTGGTCTCCGGCCTTGAACGTGGCCGTGGGCATCAGCGCGGGCGTGAGACGCGATACCCTGTTTATCTGGCGCAGCTGATGCACAACCTCGCGCGGACGCGGCACCGGCATCGTGCGCACGATCAGGTTCGTCTTGAGCATCGTCACGCGCTCCGCCGGGTCGAGGCGCGTGAACACGTATCCCGGGAAAAGCGGCATCTCCGTGCGCACCTTGCGCCGCTGCACCTTGCGCACCTTGGTGTACGTGGGCAGATAGCGGGGGTACTTGTAGATCTCAAGCCACATCATCACCTTCTTCTCGGTGCGCGGCTTAACGTGCAGTACCAGCCAGTCCCGTGCCATATCGTGTGCTCTCCCTACAAAAGACGCCGCCCCGGCCGGGGCGGCGTCTCTCTGGCGGACGCGCCGCCTGACGCGTCACTTGGTGACCTTGCGTCCCTTCACGCCAGCGGCGGTGGCGGCGTTGGTCTTGGCCTTCTCGTGCGGACGAAGCGAGCGCACAGCGGCGCCTGCCTGCCACATCTCGCTGTCGTGCATGTCCTGCAGCTTCGCGGCCATGAACTCCTTGTAGTCGGGACGGCCCGTGTCGCGGATCACTTCCTTCGCCTCCTTCATCGCCTTCACGCTCGCGTAGAGCTTCTTGAAGACGGGCTCGGTGGCCTTGCGAAAGAGCGGGCGCCACTTGAGCGCGCCGTGCTGCGCGGTCTGCGAGCAGTTGGAGTACATCCAGTCCATGCCGTTCTCGTCAACGAGGCGGATGAGAGACTGCGTGAGCTCCTCGCACGTCTCGTTGAACGCCTCGCTCGGGCTGTGGCCGTTCGCGCGCAGGGTGTAGAACTGCGCCTCCATCACGCCGCAAAGCGCGCCCATGAGGATGCCGCGCTCGCCCACGAGGTCGCTCGTGACCTCGCGCTCGAATGTGGTCGGGAAGAGGTAGCCCGAGCCGACGGCGATGCCGATGGCTATCGTGAGCTCGCGCGTCTTCGCCTCGTCGGCGCCGTTGGGCTCGTAGGCGAAGGAGCTGTTGATGCCGGCGCCCGAGAGGAAGTTGCGGCGCACGGACGTGCCGGAGCCCTTCGGGGCCACCATGACGAGCATCACGCCCTTCTGCGGCTTGATGCCCGTAAGCTTGTTGTACACGTAGCCGAAGCCGTGGGAGAAGTAGAGCGCCTTGCCAGGCGTGACATATTTCTCGATGGCCTTCCAGATCGTGGGCTGCGAAGCGTCGGACGTAAGCATCATGATCACATCGCCCTTCTCTGCGGCCTCCTCGAGCGAGAACAGCGTCTTGCCCGGCACCCAGCCGTCCTTGATCGCGCGCTTCCAGCTCGAATTGGGCTTTGTGGACTTGCGCTGGCCAACGATCACGTTGATGCCGTTGTCGCGCATGTTGAGGGCCTGCCCCGGTCCCTGGATGCCGTATCCCAGCACCGCAATCGTCTTGCCCTTGAGGACCTTCTGGGCCTTCTTGAGCGGGAATTCCTTGCGCGTCACGATCTTTTCCACAACGCCGCCGAAGTTGATGTCCATACTCTTAATTACTCCTTTTTGATTCCGCCTAACGGCTGAAAACACGCATATTATACCACAAATCGCGCCGAAGGCGGTAATGCTTTCTTCATCTGCCGCATTTTCATTCTGCTGCCTACTGCCCAACATGCTGGCTGCGGAGAGAAGACAAAGGAATTTGGCAGAAAGAGGTTTCGCATTCAACCGCCATGATACCACAGGGGGGGCTAGTGTGTCCACGCGCTCGAGCCTCTGGTTGGCTTTTCCGTCATATTAAGAACACCGCTGCGACGTAGAGCACACCGAAGACGAGATGCACGAGCCCAGTGCTGCGCTCGAGTCCGCGCCATGCCGGCGATGCGGGATTCTCGCGGTACGTTTCAACAGCCCTTCGCATGGTGCGCGCCGAAAGCGGATAGGCAAGCAATGGCAACAGACACAAACCAGCCTTGCCATCGCAGCCATCACCAAGAAAGCACACCACTACTGTCAAGGCAGCCACGAGAACGTATGGCGCCACATGGCAGAAACAATAGTATATGAGCGCGCGGCGCGGACCAAGCCATGATGCAAGCGTCACGATGCCGGCCGCCCTGTCGGTGGGAATGTCGCGCATGTCGTTGCCATGCATGATCGCGCCAACGAGAAGAGCAATTGGGGCAAAAAGGAGAAAGAAACCGACCACATAGGCGAGTGCGAAAAGAGTGCCGACAGGAAACATTGCCGCGCCGATGAGAAATCTTCCTAGAGTCCTATCCGCCATCATCGGCGCCGCAATCGAAAAGGCCACAAGAATCTCCAGCGGCCCCATCAGGAACGAAACAAAAGGCACGCCAAGGCCATGGTATTTGAACTTAACGCCCGTGGAATAGTTGATGGAACCCAGCGCACCAAGAATTCCCGCAAGGAGAAGCGTCCAGCAGAACGACCATCCCGCCCCTTCCGGCGGCATGTCGCAGTGGCGGTACGTCCATGGCGGATTCTCGTAGAAGCACAGCGCGACCCCGATCGCCACGGCGACGGCGAGACAGCACGCCGCTACGGAGAAGAGCACCCGCATCGACACCTTCCCGTCGTGTACCTGCGGCGTGGTGCGGATCGCACCCGGCACTGCATCAACTCCGCTTCGCTCGTCGCCCCATGTGTTGAGCAGATTCACAGTGGCCTGGAACAGCAGTCCCGAGAAAAGCCCCAGCCCCCACCGCAGAAGCGCGTGCGTGCGGCAATCGGGATTCACGCCGCACGCAAGCGCGCCGCCAATGAGAAACGGCACAAGCGTGGCAGTGTAGCTCCACGGACGGAGGAGGAGGAACCAATCCCTGATGCGGTCCATGCGCGGCCGTGTCCCGGCAAGTTGCATCACAGAACCGGCTTTGCTGCCTCCCAGAGCTTTTCGAGGGCGTAGTAGGCGCGCGCCTCGGGGGAGAACACGTGCACCACAACGTCAACGTAGTCCACCACAATCCAGCCGCTCTCGGGGTCGCCGCTCGTGCGGAACGAGTTCACGCCGGCCGCCTTCATTGCGGCCTGCACGCCCGAGACAATGCCGCGCAGATGCGGCGCGGCTATGCCAGTTGCGACCACAAAGGCGTCGCAGAGGCCGGATATGCCGCGCACATCGTACGTCTTCACGTCAGCGGCCTTCTTGTCCTCAAGCGCGCCGACGACGATCTTCACCTGCTCTTCAAGTGTCATCGCTTCTCTCTTACTTCTTCTTGTATCCCGGCACCAGCGGCGCCGACTTGACCTTCTCAACGATCTCGTCGGCCACCTCGGGATGGTCCTTGAGATACTGGATCGTGGCCATGGAGCCCTGCCCGAGCTGGCTCGTGCCGTAGGCGATCCAGCTGCCGCGCTTCTCCACTACTCCGCGCGCGATGGCGGCGTCGAGAATCGAGCCTTCCCACGAAATGCCGCATGTGTAGAGGATGTCGAACTCCGCCTCGGTGAAAGGCGGGGCC
>JAFXIL010000204.1 GCA_017563185.1 Kiritimatiellia bacterium
TCAAGGAGACGTTCCCGCTTCCGGCCGCCATCGGCCGCGTGTGCCCGCACCCGTGCGAAAAGGCCTGCCGCCGCAACATGGTGGAGCAGCCGATCTCGATCGCGCAACTCAAGTACTTCGCCGCCGACCAGGTGCGTAAGGACGGCAACGAACATCCGATCAAGGTCGCCGCGCCCACCGGCAAGAAGGTCGGCATCATCGGCGGCGGTCCCGCCGGGCTCACCGCCGCGTTCAAGCTTGTTCAGCAGGGACACAGCGTCACGGTCTACGACCAGATGCCCGAGATGGGCGGCATGCTCCGCTACGGCATCCCCGAGTACCGTCTTCCCAAGGCGATTCTCAAGGCCGAGACGGACGCCATCGCGTCGCTCGGCGTAAAGTTCGTCAACAACTTCAAGATCGGCCGCGAAGCGGACTTCGAGAAGTTCCGCGCTGACTTCGACGCGGTGATCGTGGCGAACGGCGCGTGGAAGTCCACGGCCATGCGCGTGAAGGGCGAAGATCTCAAGGGCGTGTGGGGCGGCATCGACTTCCTGCGCGCCGTAGTCACCGGAGAGAAGCCGGATATCGGCGAGCGCGTGGCGATCGTAGGCGGCGGAAACACCGCGATGGACGCCTGCCGCACCGCGGTGCGCGTGGGCGCGAAGGAAGTGTTCGTGGTCTACCGCCGCACCCGCAAGGAAATGCCGGCGGAGGACGTGGAGATCACCGAGGCCGAGGAGGAGGGCGTCCAGTTCAAGTTCCTCTACGCGCCTGACGAAATCCTCGGCAAGGACGGCAAGGTGTGCGGGATGCGCCTGCAGGTGATGGAGCTCGGCGAACCCGACGAGCGCGGACGCCGCAAGCCCGTTCCCGTGCCAGGCAAGTTCGAGGAGATTGAGCTGGACAGCGTGATCGCCGCCATCGGCCAGCGCAACGATCCCGACGGCTTCGAGAGTCTGCCGCAGACGCAGAAGGGCACGATCGCCGCCGACGAGGGCAACTTCGCCACAACGCTCCCCGGCGTGTTTGCGTGCGGCGACACTGTCAACAAGGGCGCGGGTATCGCCATAGGCGCGATCGCGCAGGCCAACGAGGCCGCGCTCGCGGTCGACGCATTCCTTCGCGGCGGCGAGTACAAGCCGGTGAAGCCGATCCTTTCCGAACGCAACCTCACCGAGAAGGACTTCGCGGACCGTCCGCGCATTGCGCGCGCCGTGATGCCGCAGCGTCCCGCGGAAGAGCGCCGCAACGACTTCAAGGAGGTCAATCTCGGCCTTTCTGTCGAGGCGGCGCAGGCCGAGGCGAAGCGGTGCCTTGAATGCGGCTGCCATGACTACAAGGACTGCAAGCTCATCCGCTACGCAAACCTCGTGAAGGCTGATACGCAGCGCCTCCGCGGCGACTTCCATCCCGGCTTCGTGGAGCAGAAGCTCGTCACCATCGAGCGCAACCAGCGCAAGTGTATCCTCTGCAACCTGTGCGTGCGCGTGTGCGCCGAACAGGCGAAGCAGGGGCTGCTGGGCCTCGTGGGACGCGGCTTCAAGACCGTCATCAAGCCCGAGTTCAAGGATCCCGCCGCCACGGCCGTCTGCAAGGACTGCCGCCTCTGCGCGGAGAACTGCCCCACTGGCGCGCTCAGGATCGTCAACGCCTAGTTCGCGTCTCGTCGCCGGGAATGGCCACTCATGCCGAGTGCCATTCCTGAAGCGACAGGGGGACGTCGGCTTCGCGCCGTGCAACGGCGGCGATACCCTTGACGGCTTCGGCGAATCCGGCCAGCGTGGTTGTAACAGGCACGCCGGCGAGCGTGGCCGCCGTGCGTATCCTGATGCTGTCATGCGCGGACATTTCGCCGTCCTCGCGCGTGTTCACTATCCACTTGGCCTTTCCCAGGCGGATCAGGTCGATGGCGTTGGGGCTGCCAAGCGGAATCCTGTAGAGCGCGTTTGATTCGACGCCGGCCTTCCAGAGTCTGGTCGAAGTGCCGCGCGTCGCCCATATCTCGTAGCCGAGTTCGTCCAAGGTCTTGGCAAGGCGCACTACATCGTCCTTGTCTTCGTCGCGCACGGACAGGACGATTCCGCTCCGTCCGGGAAGCGGCAGCGGGCTTCCGGCCGCGATCTGGCTCTTGTAGTAGGCGGTTGCCGCATCGTGCCCGAACGACATCACCTCGCCCGTGGACTTCATTTCGGGCGTGAGCGTGATGTCGGCTCCCGGGAACTTCACGAACGGGAACACGGCCTCCTTGGCGCAGAAGTAACGGGGCGACTTCAGACTTCTGACATCAGACTTCCGGTGTTTCTGGAAGTCCGACGTCTGATGTCCGATGTCCTTAAGCTTCTCCCCGGCCATGCAGCGCGCTGCGACGCCGGCAAGCGACCAGCCCACCGCCTTCGAGACGAACGGCACTGTGCGCGAGGCGCGGGGATTGACCTCGATCATCCATATCACGCCGTCTTTCACCGCAAGCTGGATGTTCATGAGGCCGACCACGTGCAACCTCTTTGCGAAAGTGCGCGCGATTGACTCCACTTCGGCAATCGTCCTTTCCGAAAGCGACACTGGCGGCGTGACTGCGGCGGCGTCGCCCGAATGGCATCCCGCGGCCTCGATGTGCTCGAGAATCGCGCCGATGACGGTGGTTTCGCCGTCGGAGACGCAGTCCACGTCAAGTTCTATGGCATGGGTCAGGAACTTGTCGATCAGGATAGGCCTGCCTTCCGAGATGCGAACGGCCTCTTCGACGTATTCGCGCAGACGCTCTTCGTGATAGACGATTGCCATGCCGCGCCCTCCCAGGACGAAACTCGGCCTTACGAGAACAGGATAGCCGATTCCGGCGGCAATCTTCACCGCGTCTTCGACAGTATGCGCGATGCCGCTGGGCGGCTGCTTAACGCCGACTTCCGCGACGAGATTGCGGAAGAAGTCGCGGTCTTCCGCCAGGGCGATGTCGCGCGGCGAAGTGCCCAGCACGTTCACGCCTGCCGCAGCAAGGCGTTCGGCGAGGTTGAGAGGGGTCTGACCTCCGAACTGCACGATTGCGCCGTCACATTCCTCCCGCTCGTAGATTTCCATCACGTCCTCGAAGGTGAGGGGCTCGAAGTAGAGCGTGTCGGAGGTGTCGTAGTCAGTCGATACCGTCTCGGGATTCGAGTTGACCATCACCACCTCGATGCCCATCCTGCGCAGCGCGAACGCCGCATGGCAGCAGCACCAGTCGAACTCTATTCCCTGGCCGATGCGGTTGGGCCCGCCGCCAAGGATCATGATTTTCCCAATGTTGCCAGTGTTGCCAATGTTGCCAGTTCCAGTATTGCCAATGGCCAACTGATTATTGGAATTGGCAATTGGCAACATTTTCACGTTGGCAACATTCGCTAAAGGCGCACGACCTTCGGCCGAATAGTAGCTGTAGTAGTACGGCGTTTTTGCCGCAAATTCGCCGGCGCACGTATCGACCTCGCCGAATTCCGGCCTGATGCCGAGATTTAGGCGTTTCATACGCACCGTAGTCTCATCTTCGCCGATTGCCTCGGCAATCTCCCTGTCGCTGAAGCCGAAAACCTTGGCCTGGCGGAGAAGCGTGGCGTCTATTGGCAATGGACATTCGTCTTCCGACTGCCGACATCCGGAAACATTTCGCCCTCCGACGTTCGACGAGAGATATGAGCGGAAAGCCTCTATCTCGTCGAGCTGTGCCTTGAACCACGGATCGAATGTGGAGGCGTCGTGTCCGGCGAGCGGTGCCTCCAGTGATCGCACCGCCTTCAGATACGCCTGCTTGAATGTGCGCCCGATGGCCATCGCCTCGCCGACGGACTTCATCTGCGTGCCAAGCCGCCTGTCCGCACCGGGAAACTTCTCGAAGGTGAAGCGCGGCACTTTCACGACAACGTAGTCAAGCGACGGTTCGAAGCACGCGGGCGTCACCTGCGTGATGTCGTTCGTCAGTTCGTCGAGCGTGTGGCCGACCGCCAGAAGGGCGGCGATCTTTGCGATCGGGAATCCCGTCGCCTTCGAGGCGAGCGCAGACGAGCGCGAGACGCGCGGATTCATCTCGATTATGATGCGCCGTCCCGTTTTCGGGTTCACCGCCCACTGCACGTTCGAGCCGCCTGTCTCGATTCCGATCTTCTCCAGAACGCGGATTGAATCGTCGCGCATCGACTGGTACTCGCGGTCGGTGAGCGTTTGGATGGGCGCCACGGTGATGGAGTCGCCTGTGTGGACGCCCATCGGATCCATGTTCTCGATGGAGCGGACGATGACGGCGTTTCCAGCCTTGTCGCGCATCACCTACATCTCGAATTCCTTCCAGCCGATGAGAGACTCCTCTATCAGCACCTCATGGTTGAGCGACGCTTCGAGTCCGTGCGTCACGATGCTGGCAAATTCGTCCGCATCGTGTGCAATGCCGCCGCCAGTTCCGCCAAGCGTAAAGCCAGGGCGGATGATGAGCGGCCACGAGCCTATTTCCTTCGCGATTTCCTTCGCCTCGTCGAGCGAGTAGGCGCTGCCCGACTTCGGCATGTCGAGGTCTAGTTCTCGCATCGCCGCCTTGAAGAGGTTGCGGTCTTCCGCACGCGCGATGGCCGCAGCGTTTGCGCCGATCATCTCTACGCCGCATTCAGCTAGAACGCCAGATTTTGCAAGTCCGGTCGCCACATTCAGCGCTGTCTGCCCGCCAAGCGTCGGCAGAAGGGCGTCCGGACGCTCCTTGCGTATGATTGCCGCGACGGAATCCACCGTCAGCGGCTCTATGTAGGTTGCCTCCGCCATCTCGGGATCGGTCATCACAGTCGCGGGATTGGAGTTCACGAGCACGATCTCGTAACTCTCCTTTCTCAGCGCCTTCACGGCCTGGACGCCGGAGTAGTCGAACTCGCACCCCTGGCCTATGATGATCGGTCCGGAGCCGATGATCAGTATCTTCTTGATGTCCGTGCGCTTCATTTTGGGTTCTTTCCTTTCATCGCGGCGGCCACAAGGCCGACGAAAAGCGGATGCGGTGCAGTTGGACGCGACTTGAACTCGGGATGGAACTGGCAGGCGATGAAGTAGGGATGCTTCGTCTGCGGAAGCTCCACAATCTCGGCGAGCTTGCCGTCGGGGGAGATGCCGCTCACTTTCAGTCCCGACTCCTCCAGTCGTTTCCGCACCTCGCTCTCATACGCAAGCTCGTAGCGGTGGCGATGCCGCTCGGAGATAGATATCATGCCATCTTTGCTTAACCACGAATTACACGAAAGTTTCGTCTCGGTTTTCGTGTGTTTCGTGGTTCCATATAGTTTAGAGGCGAGGGACCCTTTATTCAGCACGCAAGGATACGCGCCGAGGCGCATGGTGCCGCCTTTCTGCGTGATGCCGCGCTGTTCCTCCATGAGGTCGATGACCGGATGCGCGGTGCTTTCGTCGAACTCGGTTGAATTGGCGTCCGTCCAGCCAAGCACGTCGCGCGCGTATTCGATCACGGTGCACTGCATCCCAAGGCAGATGCCGAGGAAGGGAATTTTGTGTTCGCGCGCGTATCTGATCGCGGCGATCTTTCCGTCGACGCCGCGCGCGCCGAACCCGCCCGGCACAAGAATTCCATCTGCTTTTTTTATTTCACACAGAGACGCAGAGGCACAGAGAGCTTTTTTATCTCTGTGTCTCCGTGTCTCGGTGTGAGCATCAACCAGATCCTCAGCTTCGATGGGAACGACTTCCACCTTGCAGTCCTTTGCCATCCCGGCATGTTGCAGTGCTTCGTGGATAGACTTGTATGCGTCGCGGATGGCGATGTATTTTCCAACGAGCGCGATGCGGCACGTTCTCTTCGGCTGCGTGGCCTTCTTGACGAGCGAGTCCCATATCGTGTGCTTGACTGGCCAGATGTCGAGATGGAGCTGGCGCAGCACCTGCTCGTCGAGGCCCTGTCTGCGCAGTTCGCGCGGCACGGCATAGACGGAGTCGGTCACGTCCCTCTCCTCGATCACGCATTCTCGCTTCACGTTGCAGAAGAGGGCGAGCTTCTGCTTGTGCTCTTCTGGTATGGGCATCTCAGTGCGGCACACGAGGATGTCGGGGATTATGCCTATGTTTCGCAGCATTCCAACGGAATGCTGCGAAGGCTTGGTCTTGAGCTCGCCGGCGGCCTTGAGATATGGAACGAGCGTGAGATGCACGAAGCAGGTGTTGTCAAGGCCTTCCTCGAAGCGGAACTGGCGCGCGGCCTCGAGAAAGGGGAGCGATTCGATGTCGCCGGAGACGCCGCCGATCTCGCACAGCACGATGTCGGGAGGGACGGGCTCTGTCCCGACCGTGGCCGACACGGAGGTCGGCCCTCCCATGCCGGCGCTTCTGATCGCCGCCTTGATCTCGTCAGTGATGTGCGGCACCACCTGCACCGTGCCGCCGAGGTATCCGCCGGCGCGTTCGCGCGCGAGGACCATTGAATAGATGCGGCCGGAGGTGTAGTTGCTCGCCTTCGTGCAGGTGACGCCCGCGAAGCGCTCGTAGTGGCCGAGGTCGAGATCCGTCTCCGCCCCGTCGTCAGTCACGAACACCTCTCCGTGCTGGTACGGGGACATCGTGCCGGGATCGACGTTGAGGCAGGGGTCCAGCTTCTGCATGAACACCTTGTACCCGCGGGACTTGAGAAGAAGCGCTAGCGACGCGCTTGTGATTCCTTTGCCGAGGGAACTCACCACGCCGCCAGTGATGAACACGTATTTGACTTGCTTTTTCATAGACAGAGAGTTTGCTGTATCTCACGCGGAGGTGCTGAGAGCGCGGAGGATCTGTCAGAGTTTTCTCTGCGTCTCTGCGTCTCTGCGTGAGATGAGATTTTTGAATTGATTGAAGAGGTAGTTCGAGTCGTGCGGACCTGGGCAGGCCTCGGGATGGTACTGCACCGAGAACGCGGGGAGCGTCCTGTGCCTTACGCCTTCAATCGACCCGTCGTTGAGATTCACGTGAGTCACCTCCAGACAGTCTGGAACGGATTCCGGCACCACTGCGAAGTTGTGGTTCTGGCTGGTGATCTCAACCTTGCCCGTCGCGAGATTCTTCACAGGATGGTTGCAGCCGTGGTGCCCGAACTTGAGCCGCGCCGTCTTCGCGCCGCACGCGAGCGAGAGTAGCTGGTGGCCAAGGCAGATGCCCATGATGGGGATGGAGGTACGTGATTCGTGGCTTGTGGTTCGTGACTCGTGGTTCGTGGCAAGCTGCTTTATACCAAGGAGTTTTTGAATGTTCTCGATGGCGTAGGTGACGGCGGCCGGGTCGGCGGGGCCGTTGGAGAGGAACACGCCGTCCGGATTCATCGCTACGACTTCTTCGGCGGAAGTCTTCGCGGGCACAACCGTCACGCGCGCCCACGCTGCGAGCGAGCGGAGGATGTTGGCCTTTACTCCGAAGTCGTAGCAGACGATGTGGAATGTTGCCATTGTGGAAATGTTGCCAGTTCCATTGTTGCCAATTTCCAATGAGTGTGCGGAGCCATTGGAACTGGGAATTGGATTTGGCAACACTTTCACATTGGCAACATTAAACGCATACGGTTCTTTGCACGTTACCTTGGCGGCATAATCCTGCCCATCGAGGCCCTCCCACGCGCGGGCCTTGGCAACCGCCCAGGCTTCCGGAATCTCCGGATTATCCGGACTTTCCGGATTATCCGGAGATGCCACACTCAAATAGGCCTTCCTGTTGCCGTGTTCGCGGATGTGCAGCGTGAGCGCTCGGGTGTCGACGCCGTAGATGCCCGGCACGCTGTTCTCGGCGAGATATTCGTCGAGACTCTTCTCGCTGCGCCAGTTGCTGGGTTCGGTCAGATCGCCGATCACTAGGCCCGACAGAAAAAGGGCGCGGCTTTCGACGTCCGCGCTATTGATTCCGTAGTTGCCGACTTCGGCGGTGGTGAGGGTGACGAACTGTCCGGCGTATGAAGGATCGGTGAGAATCTCCTGATAGCCGCTCATGCCGGTGTTGAACACAACCTCGCCGAGAGCATCCTTTTCAGCGCCGAACGCGACGCCGCGGAACACTGTTCCGTCGTCAAGCGCAAGGAACGCCTTCCGTTCGCGCTCTGCCTTCCATTTCTCTTCGTAGTTCATTGTTTTAATTCCTTGCCATTATCCTATTCTCTACACTAGGCACTACGCAATAGTCACTGTTCCTTAATACGACCTTTCGCTTTTCTGCTCCAAGTAGTTTTCAAGTGCCTTGTGCAGCACTTTATAGCCGCCCGGCGTGGGGTAGTCGCCGGTGAAGTACCAGTCACCGATTTCGAGGTTCGTGGCTCGTGGTTCGAGGTTCGTGGTTTGTGCTGCCAGGCATTTCCCCAGGTTCTCCACTGTCTGGTAAACAACCTTCACCTCGGCCTTCATGCCGGGTGGCGTGAGAAGGCGTGCGATTTCGGCGCAGTGCTGAGCGTCGGTGAATCGAGCGTAGAGCGGCGCGAGGGGGTTGAACTGGCAAGATCCACGTTCAACCAGTGCTTTGCGCAACACTGATTCCGCAGATGGGCCAAGGAGATTCACGAGCGCGCGGAAGGCGACGAGTTCGTCAAGAGTTGACATGTCGATGCCGTAGCAGTCGGGGTAGCGGATTGGCGGGGCGGACGAAGCGATGACGATCCGCTTCGGCCCCAGCCGGTCGAGCATCGGAAGGATCGCGTTCTTCATCGTGTTGCCGCGAACGATGGAATCGTCAAGGACGACAAGCGTATCGAGGCCGGGGCGCACGAGGCCATAGGTGACATCGTAGACGTGTTTGTAGAACTCGCGGCGAGCTGCCGCGTCTGCGATGAACGTGCGGAACTTCGCGTCCTTCACCGCAATCTCGCCGAATCGGGGAAAGGCTTTGATGACTTCGGACTTCGGACTTCGTACATCAGTTGCAGAAGTCTGAGGTCTGAAGTCGGAAGTCCTGCCTCCGATGTTAAGGAAAGCGTTTTTAATCAGTTCTTCCAATAGTCCGTGGAAGGCGATGCGGGCGGAGTTCGGAATGTAGCTGAAGAAGATGTCGTTGAGAGGCGCTTCTGCCGCGTCGAGGATCTGCGGCAGAAGCGCCGCTCCTAGTGCCTTGCGCTCGCGGTGGATCGCGGCGTCGTTCGCGCGCGAGAAGTAGATGCGCTCAATCGCGCAGCTACGCTGCGCCGGTTTGAAGGTTTGAAAGTTTGAAGGTTTGAGAGTTTGAGGGTTTGAGGGAGTGAGACTTTCAAACTTTGAAACACTCAAACTTTCAAACGTCGTTTCGCCCGTGGGTGAAACGACTAACGCCTGGCCGGGCGGCAGCTCTTTCACCGCCTCAGGCGGCACGTCGAATGCGGCCTGGATGGCAGGGCGCTCGCTCGCCACGGCTGCCACGTCGTCGCTGACGTAGTAGAATCCGGGGCGTATGCCGTGCGGGTCGCGAGCGGCGAAGGCCCAGCCGTCGCCTGTCGCGCCGCAAAGCGTCCATGCCCCGTCGGCGTTGGAAAGCGCCTGGGAAAGCGCTGTGACGATTGGGGGATTCTTGACTTCCGGCATTGGAACAGCGCCGAAGTCCGAAGTCTGAAGTCCTGCCTTTTCCAGCTCGTGTGCAATCAGTTCGCAGATTAGGTAGCCGTCGGCCCTGCTTGTCGGAAAGGAGCCGTGCCGGCTGTAGTCCTCGAAGAGCTCGTGCGCGTTCGTCAGATTGAAGTTGCCCGCGAGCAGAAGAGTATGCGCCAGTTCGCTTGCCTCGTGGACGAACGGATGGCAGAACGCCACCTCGTTCTTCCCGAAGGTGGCGTAGCGCAGATGTCCAAGGAAGATTTTCTCACACAGAGGCACGGAGGCACAGCGTTTCTTGATGGGATTTTGAGGTTCTGGAGACTCTTTAAATCTTGCCAGATCATCCTCTCTCTGTGTCTCTGAGCCTCTGAGTGATGAGATGTGTGGGCGTTTTGCGATCGCGCCCAGCACGTCAACGAGAGGCGTTGCAGAGGCGGACTTCGCCATCCAGTAGGGCTTCTCTCCCGGTTCGGGATTGGCGGCGACGATCGCCGCGCCCGCTCCGTCCTGCCCGCGGTTGTGCTGCTTCTCCATGAGAAGCGAGAGCTTCGTTCCGCCAAAGTCGCCCGTGGCGGATGGCGGCCTTCTCGGCACCACCATCGCCACGGCGCATTCATGTTTCAGTTCGTCTGACATACCGCTAGCCACTAGCCGTCAACCACTAATACAGAAACAGCATGTCCCGGTACTTCGGCAACGGCCAGCGTTCGGTGGAGACGCGCTTCTCCAGCGAATCGACAGTCGTCCTGAGCGACTGCATCGAGGAGAGAATGTCCTCGCTGGAGACCGCCGCGGAAGGCGATCCGTCCAGCGCCTTGTCCAGCTTCCCGATTCCGGCCTTGAGCGCGTCTAGCCCGGTGCCGAGCTCCACGAGGCTCTCGCGCAGGGCGGTTGTGCCGCAGGCCACATCAACGGACTGGGCCTTTGCGAGCGCCTTGACCGTCTCAAGGTATTCTGCCTTGACGGCGGGGAATATCATTTCCGATGCGATGTCCCGTGCGCAGGCGCCTTCGATGCGCACCTTTTTGGCGTATTCCTCCAGGAATATCTCGTGGCGGCTTCTGAGCTCGCGCTCGGTCATCACGCCGTATCTGGCGAAGAGGGCCGCGTTTTCCTTCTTGGCGAGGGCGGCGAGCGCGGAGGGCGTGTCGGGTGCGTTGGGAAGCCCGCGCCTTGCCGCTTCGGCCGGCCATTCGGCCTCGTAGCCGTTGCCGTTGAAGACCACACGCTTGTGCGCCTTGAGGGAGGCCTGAAGTATCTTCTGCAGGGCGTTGTGGAAGGCGGGGGTGTGTTCGTCGGGCTTGGCCTTGCCGGCGACCTTGGCCTTCTCAAGCTCGCCGGCGATGCGGTCCACCGCCTCCGCGACGATGGTGTTGAGAACCGTCATCGGACCCGAACAGCATACGCTTGAACCAGGCGCGCGGAATTCAAACTTGTTGCCCGTGAACGCAAAAGGCGAGGTGCGGTTGCGGTCCGTCGCGTCTTTCGGGATCACGGGCAGCGTGTCAACGCCGATCTTCATCGCGGTGCCGCTCTTGGACTTCGCGCCACCGCCGTTCTCAAGCCTGTCGAGGACTTCTGCGAGCTGGTCGCCCACGTAGATTGAGATAACGGCGGGCGGCGCCTCGTTTGCGCCGAGGCGGTGGTCGTTGCCAGCGCCCGCCACGGAGGCGCGCAGAAGGTCGGCGTGCTTGTCCACCGCCTCGACGACCGCTGTGAGCATGGTGAGGAACACGGCGTTCTCGTCGGGGTTCGTGCCGGGATCGAGCAGATTCTTTCCGCCGTATGCGACGGACCAGTTGTTGTGCTTGCCGGAGCCGTTCACGCCGGCGTACGGCTTCTCGTGCAGGAGGCACTTGAGGCCGTACTTGTCGGCCACGTTGCGAAGGGTGTCCATCACGAGCATGTTGTGGTCGCTGGCGAGGTTCAGCTCCTCGAACTGCGGGGCAAGCTCGAACTGGGCGGGGGCGACTTCGTTGTGGCGGGTCTTGGCGGGGATGCCGAGCTTCCATAGCTCGCGTTCGACGTCGTTCATGAAGGAAAGGACGCGGTCGGGAATCGTGCCGAAGTAGTGGTCCTCGAGCTGCTGTCCCTTGGCGGATGGCGCGCCGAAGAGCGTGCGGCCGGTGAGCACGAGGTCTGGACGCTTCCGCCAGTACTCCTTGTCCACGAGGAAGTACTCCTGCTCCGCGCCGAGCGTGCAGCCCGTGTGCGCCTCGCCGCGGCCGAAGAGCTTCATCAGCCGCTTGAGCGACTTGTCGAGCGCCTGCATGGAGCGGAGAAGGGGCGTCTTCTTGTCGAGCGACTCGCCGGTGTAGGCGCAGAACGCGGTGGGGATGCACAGAGTGGCGCCGTTCGCGTGGCGCTTGATGAACGCGGGGCTCGTGGGATCCCATGCAGTGTAGCCGCGCGCCTCGAAGGTGGAGCGGATGCCGCCGGAGGGGAAGGACGAGGCGTCCGGCTCGCCCACAATCAGGTTTTTGCCTGAGAACAGCATGATCGGCTCGCCGTCCTTCAGCTCAAGGAACGAGTCGTGCTTCTCGGCGGTGGAGCCAGTCATCGGAAGGAACCAGTGCGTGTAGTGTGTGGCGCCGCGGTCCATGGCCCAGTGGCGGATGCCGTGCGCCACTTCGCCCGCAATGGACGGGTCGAGGGGCTTGCCTTCCTGAATGGTCGCCTGAAGCTTCTTCGCCGTCTCCTTGCTCAAGTAGGTTCTTATGGCCTTGTCGCCAAACACGTCCTCGCCGAAGTGCGTGGCGTTCTTTGTCTCTTCCGTCATGTTGGTTTCCTTTCTGGGACTTTGCCCGCAGACTGCATAGCATTGTCCATGCCAATTCAAAGCTGGGAAAATACGGCAGGAATTTTACATGCGGTGGCAATGACGTCCACAGGCATTACATTAATTGTAATATGCGGCAAGAACATGTTCAGCATGTAGATTCTTCTTCCTTGTCGCGTTTTTATAAATGTAGAGTCAAAGGCGAAAGGATCTGACACATGAGAACGACCATAGGAATGGCTGTGGCTGCGATGCAGACGATCACGGTGTGCGCGGCTGAATGCGGAGACGGCGCCTGCCCGGCGCCTGCGGACGGCGAAGAGGCGATGTACATGGTGCTGTCGCCGGTGCCGGAGTCGGCCGTCGAGCCGATAAAGCCCGCGCGGCGCCTCAAATCGCTGGACGGCAAGACGATTGCCCTTGTGGGCGGCAGCTTCATGGCAAGCGTCACGCATCCGGAGCTGAAGCGGCTAATACTTGCCGAATTTCCGAAGGCGAAGGTGTATGTGCTTGGCGAGATCGGCTCCGCCGGACCCTATCCGCGGCCGGGAGTCGTGCGGCGTGAAAAGGACGAGTTCCAGCGCAAGCTGAAGGAGTTCAAGATTGACGCCGTCGTCTCGGGCAACGGCGGGTGCGGGCTCTGCACGCCGAAGGAGACCGGCTCGTGCATCGCCGCGGAGGTGCTTGGCATTCCGTCTGTGATGATCGCCGCGCCAGGCTTCGTGAGGCAGGCGCGAAGCGCTGCGGCCTCGGCCGGCCTTGCGGAGCTGCGCGTTGCCGAGTATCCTGGCGCGTTCGCAAGCCACACGCGCGACGAGCTGCTGGCGAACACGCGCAAGATCCTTTGGCCGCAGGTGAAGGCGGGATTGCTTGGCGATCCGCAGGCAGGGGCCAAGGCCCAGAAAGAGCGTGCTCACGCGGGGCGCGTGGCAACGCCCGCCATTTCCGGCAGCCTTGCCGAGATACAGCGCGTGTTCCTGGATTCCGGCTGGACGGACGGCTTGCCGGTCGTGCCGCCAACGGAGAAGGCCGTCGCGGAATTTCTTCGCTTCACCGACCTTGCACCAGACCGTTCGCTTGGCGCGATTCCGCCCGCGCAGCGCGATGTGACGGTTCGCCACGTCGCCGTGAACGGCGTGATGGCGGGATGCCCGCCGGAGTTCATGCCGCTTCTTCTCGCGTTCGTCGAGGCGATGAAGTACGGCGACTTCAGGCGTCCGCTTGCCTCAACTCATGCGTGGACGCCGTACTGCTGGCTGAACGGACCCGTCGCCCGCCAGCTTGGCTTCGACTGCGGACAAGGCGAGATCAACGAGCCCAAGAACGCCGTTCTCGGGCGTTTCATAAACCTTGCCATGCTCAACCTCGGCGGCTACCGCGTGAAGGAGAACCGCATGGGAACGTTCGGATATCTCATGCCGTGGTGCCTCGTCGAGGACGAGGCCGTTGCGCTGAAGGCCGGATGGAAGCCGTACCACATGCAGCGCGGCTACTCCATCGACGACTCCACCCTCACCGCCGCGTCGTCGATAAACTGGGGCAACAACCTCGTTCCGGCGACATCCGACGGCGAGCGCATCAAGGACATGATGGCGCTGGACGCCTGCGAGAAGTCGCAGATGGCCGTTGCAAGCGGAATGCCCTGCACCTACCGCACGTTCTTCATCACGGAGGGCGTGGCACGTGATCTCGCCAAGACGTACCACACGAAGGACGAGCTTTGCCGCGCCATCGAGAACACTGCGCGGATCCCGCTTGGCGCGCGGGCGTTTGCGAACTACTGGGGCAATCCCGGAAGCGCGTTCAACCCCGATACGTATCCGCTCTCCTGGCATGAAAGAAGAATCAGGCGGACCGAAGAGGCGGAATGGACGGACACTCCTCCGTGGTTCGAGTGGTCCGGCGCGAATGAAATGGAAACCGTGCCCGCGATGGCGCCGGGGAAAAGCGCGTTCGTAGTGACCGGCGATCCCTCGCGCAACAAGGTACTGACGGTTCCCGGCGGCGGTTTTGCGACGATCAAGATCGAACTGCCCAAGGCCTGGGACGCGCTCATGGCCGAGCGTGGCTACAAGCCCCTCGCCGACTTCCGCCTGAAGACAGATCTCAAGCCGGACGCGCCACCGCCAGAGACGCGCAGCAGGCCGTACCCTATGGCCCGCGGCGGGGGATGGGGCGGAAGCGGTGCTGAAGGCGCATCGCGCCGCCCCGGCGCTCCAGGAAGCGGGCGTGAGCATCGCGGGCCGCCTTCAGCTTATCGACAGAATCCGCGATTTCGGCGTTTCCGGGAAAACGCGCCGCAAGGCTCTCGGCCGCAGTGAGGGCGTGCGCGATTTCCGCGCCTCGCTTGTCCGAGTCGGTTCTGTCTATTCCGGCAACGACTTTGGCAAGCGACTGCGCGGCCGAGGCTGCCTCGCGTTCCGTCGCCGCAAGTGCGCGGCTAGTTCTGACGTAGCCGACGGCGAGCGAGGCGGTTAGCGCGGCAAGGAGCGCGGTGGTCGCGAGAATGCCGGCGGCGGCAAGCGGATTGCGGCGCGCGAAGAGGCGGCACCTGCGCAGCGGAGACGGCGGATTCGCCGCGACCGGCCTGCGCGCAATGAGCCGACGGAGGTCGTCCAGCATCGCGGCCATGCTCTCGTAGCGGCGGGAAGGGTCTTGCGCCGTCGCCCTGGCGCAGATGGCGGAGAAGTCTGGACAGGTCTGCCTGTGGTCACGCGGAACGCGTGACCCTGCCAGCTCTTGCAATGTCACGCCAAGTGCGTACTGGTCGCTCGTCTCAGTTGCCCTGCCGCTGGCAATCAGTTCGGGGGCCATGTATCGGCGCGTTCCGCCTTCGCCTAGCGAATTGGCAAGCCCGAAGTCGCCAAGCTTCGCAAGGCCGTTCTCGTCGATGAAGATGTTGGATGGCTTGACGTCGCGGTGCACCACTCCGCAGCGGTGGGCGTATGCAAGCGCCTCGGCGATCTGCACGCCAAGACCGGCGACGTCCTCGACTGACGCGAAGTTTCCGTGGCTCGCATTCTTCCCGCGCATTAGCTCCATCGCGAACCACGACTGGCCGCCGATGGTTCCGGCCGCATATACATGGACAATGTTCGGATGGTGGAGCTGTGCCACGGTCTGGGCCTCGTTGGGAATGGCTTCTCCGGTGGAGCGCATGACCTTGAGGGCGACTTCGCGCCCGAGTGAAGTCTGCACTGCGAGATATACGGTTCCCATGCCGCCGCGGCCTAGAACGTCGGTCAGCCTGAAGTCGGGAATCTCCGGCACGCGCTCCACGGCGTCGCTGCCAAGCTCGTCCAGCTCCGCCGCGAGCGAGCGGAGGGCGTCGGTCATGGTGTCTTCTTGAAGCATGACAACTCCATAAGCTTCTGCTGCAGACGTTCGAGGGCGCGGACGTATCGGATGGACGCAGCTTTCGGATCGATGCCAAGGACGGCGGCGCATTCCGAGTTGCCCATCCCGTCGAAGTGGCGAAGTATTATGATGGCGCGGTCGTTTTCGGCGAGCGAGGCGATTGCGGAGCGGAGGATCAGGTGGCGCTCGTCGCGGTCGACGCGCGAGGCGGGCGATGTGATGTCCGCCGCGATGTGGTTGAAGGTCTGGAGGTCGTCCGGGCGGATGTCGCCGTCGTCTTGAGGCGAATTGTCGCCCATGGCGACCTCCTTGTATGCGTCGCGCCTGGCGGCCTGAAGGTTCTTGCGTTCGATGTCGGCAATCGTCTGGACGAGGATTGTCCGCAGCTTGAAGTAGACAGGCACCTCCGTCTTCTCCGCAAAGAAATCAAGCCGCTTCGCCGCGGCGAGATAGGCCGTCTGGACCACGTCCTCGCTGGACATGCGCTTCAGGAGAATCGGGTTCAGCCGTCTTTCGACAAACGACAAAAGGCGCGCGCGGTGCTCCGCGAACGCATCTGCAAGATTCTGCGACGTAAACTCGTTTCCCATGCCGCCTATTTTACCATTTCTTCATCGGAATGGCCACTACGCATTTGTAACAACATCCGTTTGGCATGCTTTTTGCTAATGCTTCTGCGTTGCCGCAATGGATTCGGCATCAGAAAAGGAAAGAATGATGAAACTGATAATAGCCTACATTCAGCCTGAACGGCTGAATGCCGTAAAGCAGGCGTTGTTCGCGCGTGAGATCTACAAGATGTCCGCCACAAATGCGCTTGGGTGTGGCCAGCAGGGGGGATACATCCACATGTACCGCGGCGCAACCGAGGAGGTGTCGCTCCACAAAAAGATGCGCATCGCAATCGCCGTGAACGACGACTACATCGAAAAGACAATCGACGCCATCGTCGAGGGCGCGCGCACGGGCGACATCGGCGACGGAAAGATCTTCGTCCTGCCGATGGACGAGTGCGTGCGCATCCGCACCGGCGAACGAGGTTCGGCGGCAATCGGATAGGCGGGTAACTGAATGTAAATGCATAAGGAAGCGAGATACAAGAAATGAAAAGACTGTTGATTGTATTGATGGTGGCATGCGCGATCCCCGCATTGGCGCTGGCGGACGGAAAACCGAATGCCGAAACGGTGCAGACCAACCTCAACGTCGTCTGGACGCTGATCGCCGGCATCCTGGTGTTCACCATGCAGGCGGGCTTCGCCCTCGTCGAGACGGGCTTCACGCGCGCCAAGAACGCGGCGAACATCATGATGAAGAACCTCATGGACTTCGCGGCGGGCTCGCTCGCGTTCTACGTCCTTGGCGCGGCGCTCATGTTCGGCGCCACGAAGGCGGCCGGCTGGTTCGGCTGGGGCGGGCTCGGCATGCCGTCCCTCGCAACGGGCGAGGGCGCGTGGGACTGGACGTTTCTCTTCTTCCAGACCATGTTTGCCGCGACGGCCGCGACTATCGTCTCGGGGGCTGTCGCGGAGCGCATCGAGTTCAAGAGCTACCTCATCTATTCGGTGCTCGTATCCGCTCTGGTCTACCCCGTGAGCGGACACTGGATGTGGGGCGGCCTTGCTGGCGCGGCGTCGCAGGGCTGGCTTGAGAAGCTCGGCTTCCACGACTTCGCCGGCTCCACGGTAGTGCACTCCGTCGGCGGATGGATCGCCCTTGCGGGAGCCATCGCGCTGGGGCCGCGCATCGGCAAGTACCGCCACGACGGCAAGGCGAACCCGATTCCCGGCCACTCGCTCGTCCTCGGCACGCTCGGCGTGTTCCTCCTGTGGATCGGCTGGTTCGGGTTCAACCCTGGCAGCTACACGCAGGGCGTCGGCTCCATCGGGCGCGTCGCGATGACCACGAACCTCGCCGCATGCGCCGGAACCGTCGCTGCGCTCGTCACGGCGTGGATCATCATGGGCAAGCCCGACCTCACGATGGCGCTCAACGGCTCGCTCGCGGGACTCGTGGCGATCACCGCGCCGTGCGACCTCGTGACGGCGAACGCCGCCATCGTCATCGGCCTCGTCGCTGGCGTGCTCGTGGTCCTCTCCGTGTTCGCGCTCGACAAGATCCACATCGACGACCCCGTCGGCGCGGTGTCGGTCCACTGCGTGAACGGCGTGTGGGGCACGATCGCCGTCGGCCTCTTCGCCGCGCCGACCACATGCGGCTACGGCAATGAACTCACA